>JAEWOP010000127.1 GCA_023399635.1 Pseudomonadota bacterium | reverse complement strand
ACGGCGCCCAACAACTGGCTGTCGATCTTCGGCGGGCCGGGCTGGGAATGGGACGGCGTGCGCAAGCAATATTACATGCACAACTTCCTGACCTCGCAGCCGGACCTCAACTTCCACAATCCGGAGGTGCAGCAGGCGGTGCTGGATGCCGTGCGCTTCTGGCTCGACCGCGGAGTGGACGGCTTCCGTCTCGACACGGTGAACTACTACTTTCACGACAAGCACCTGCGCGACAACCCGCCGATCATCTACGATGCGGAAACCGCGGGGCTGGAATCGGACACCAATCCCTATTCGATGCAGAACCACCTGCACGACAAGAGCCAGCCGGAGAACATCGAGTTCCTGAAGCGGTTGAGGGCGCTGATGGACAGCTACCCCAACCGCACGACCGTGGGGGAGGTGGGGGACGGACCACGCTCACTGACGACGCTGGCGATCTACACGAGCGGCAACGACAAGCTGCACATGTGCTACACCTTCGACCTGCTGGGACCGGCGTTTTCCGCCCGCTTCATCCGCCGCGTCGTCTCGGCCTTTCAGGATACGGTGGTGAATGGCTGGGTGTGCTGGGCCTTCTCCAACCACGACGTGGTGCGGCACGTGACGCGGTTTGCCGAAGCACCGGCGGAGCGCGAGCAGGTGGCGAAGCTTTCGATCAGCGTGCTGGCCGCCCTGCGCGGCTCGATCTGCCTCTACCAGGGCGAGGAACTGGGGCTGACGGAGGCGGAGCTTGCCTTCGAGGACCTCACCGACCCCTATGGCATCCGCTTCTGGCCGGCCTTCAAGGGGCGCGACGGCTGCCGCACACCCATGCCCTGGGAGGTGCAGAAGCACCATGCGGGCTTCACCGATGCCGGCCGCTCCTGGCTGCCGGTGCCGCCGGAACATGCCGCCGCCGCTGTCGACGTGCAGGAACTGGACCAGGACTCGGTGCTGCACCACTACCGGCAAGCGCTCGCGTTCCGGAAGGCGCATCCGCCGCTCCTCGATGGCGAGATGACGTTCGTCGACACGCACGACCTTGACCTTCTCGCCTTCATTCGCGAGCGGGACGGCGAGCGGCTGCTCTTCGTGTTCAACCTCACCCGCGAAGCGCAGGATTTCCCGCTGCCGGCGGCCATGAAGAACTGCCTGCCGATGCCGATGCCGGGCTTTGCGCCGGAGGTGGACGGCGGAGTGGTCAAGCTGTCGGCGCTGGATGCGTTCTGCGCGAGGGTGTAACGACGCGGGCCACGTCACGAGAGCAGAAGAGGCCCCTCAATCATGCCCTTTCAGTGCATGTTTGACACGCACCACGGCAACGGTGACAGCCGCCAGTATGATCGGGATCGCCACCAGCATCACCACCGGATCGATGTGAATTCCGGCATTCTTCAAAGCCTCAAAGGCCGCTTTCAGCATGCCGAGAAGGTAGTAGCTGATCACGATGATGGAGAACCCCTCGACGGCTCGCTGGATCCTGACCTGGGTGGCGGCGCGATCCGCCATGACCTGGATCTGGGCCGCGTTCTGGATTTCGATCTCGACCTGGATTCGGGTTTGCAGGAGGTCGATGAGGTGGGTCGTGGCGTGGGATAGCTGCTCCAGGCGAACCGATGTCGCCGCGCATGTGCGGATCGCGGGCCTGAAGCGGCGGGCGACGAAGGTGCCGTAGCGCTGGAAGCCGGCGACATGTGCTTCCCGGAGGATCGCGATGCGATCTTCGACGATCTGCGCGTAGGCCGCCGTGGCGCCGAGGCGGTTCCGGGTTTCGGCCGTGGCGCGGATGATCTGGCTCGAGAGTACGGTGATTTCGTCGAGCAGTTGCTTGTGCTCGGTCACCGGTGCTGCCGCATAACGGTGCGTCAGTTGCACCAAAGTCTGGTCGAAATTCGCGAGGACCGGAATGAGCCGGCGTGCTTCGGGTAGGCCGAGCAGTGCCATGGCACGATAGGTCTCGATCTCCAGGAGACGGCGGACCATCCTGCCGAGGCGATGGGCATTGAGGTCCCTGTTGACGAGCAGGATGCGGCTCGCATGATCCTCCCTCACGATGAAGTCGGAACAGACGACTGCGGAGCCTCCGCCGATCTGTGATGCGGCAGTGTCGCCGAAACCGAAGCCGGCCATCAGATGTGCAAGCTCTCCGGGCGTTTCATCCACGACGAGGAGGCCGACGCGGCACACAGGCCTTGCCTCGCTCAACCCTGCCCGTTCCGCGAGTTCATGTTCCGGTGCGGCGAGCGCTGGCCATTCCTGCGGAGGCCGGTCGAGCGGTCTGAGGCGTGTGACGGACACGAATTCGGTGTGACGCTCGATCCTGACCGAGGCATCGGCGGGATCCTTCAGGATGTCGTTGAGGGGAGTGTTCGGGAAGTCGGCCGGCATGGCCGGCATGAGAAAGGCTGCGTGCTCGACGAGCGCCGGTCCGTGAAAGTAGATCGACGGCCGCGCGTGAAGCTCTGCATTGAAGTCGGACATGCTGCGCCTCCCGGTCGAAGATGGCGCAGCATGTCACCTCATCCGGGGGAGAAAATAGCCCTGCGGAGCATTCGCGCGACGTTGCGGCTGCGACAGAACTACGCGCCACCCCTGTTTGACAACCTCTGCGGAATGGCCGACACATCGGCCACCATGTTCAGGTTTCTGTTTGTCCAATCAGTAAACTTCAAGGCTAGCTGCAAGATCGGCTAATCGCCTGGCGCCACTACCTGCCGAAGTGCAAGAGCGGTGCCAGGTTTGAAAACCGCTTCCCATTCATCAGCGCGTGTCCGTGCTCCCTCTTCAAAGGGATGGCTCCGCTCGTGCGCCAATTTGGATCTTCAGCATGACCTTCAAATGCAGTTGCACTTTCCCCATCAGCGGCCCCAACAAGTTGCCCCGTTTCAAGCAATGGGCCGCGGCGAATGCCCCGGACATCGCTTTCAGCCTGCCACCGCAGGTACCCGTCAAGAGCGAGAAGATGACGATACGCGTACGCTCGATCGCAGACCGAGATGCGCTGTTGGCCCTGCTGGGTAATGCCACGCTCTAAAGCTGGAGGGTGGCAGCTGATTTCCAGCTGCCATCCTCCTCATGGCCACGGGTGGTGCCCGAAGCGCTGATTTGCGGTCAATTTACCGCGGAACCATCAAGGCCAGGACAGCCTATCAGGAAGGGCGATCCCGCCTTCGTTCTCCAGAACCGCCAGTCGTCTCGCCGTCGAGCTGTCGAACTTCAGGCGAACACCGACGCCCTCGCCGTCCTTCGTCTCGGGCAGGAAGACGGCACCCGCATATTCAAGCGCCTTCGCAAGTTTCCTGATGATGTCTGCGGAAGGCCGCGCGATCTTCAGTTCGAAAGCCTGAATAACCGCAACATCGACACTGGCAAGCCTCGCAAGCTTCTCCGTCGAGATACCGACAAGTGCACGGGCAGCACGACATTGAGCACCCTTGATCATGACTTCTCCTTTCTCGTTTTCCGCTGGTTCGTCCGCGGGCTTCGCAAACGAACAGTCGAGGTCGCAAGCATCGCTACGCGTCTTGAGCTTCACTGGCGGAATGGGAGTCCATTCAACATTCATGGTTGAGGGCTCCAGTCGCGCTTCGAGGTCTGCGACGTTGCGCTGGAGATGGCGCCGAACCTCGTGTCGCGCGGCATCCGACCGGTTGAGGCGTGCGCACACCATGGGCAGCGCACGGCTGCGCGAGGAAGGCTTCTGTGACAAAGTTGGCAGTTTCTTGATCTAAACATGATACCTCCGGTGCCGGGCAAGCCCGGCGTTCAAACAGACGATTTGACTGTTGACGGCCCGGAGGGAACGGGCTGCTAGGAAGAGCCCTGCGGCCTCCGGGCGGAGGCATCTGCACCTAGCAGGTTCTGGTTCAGTAGATCAAACATATCATGAACTTAGTGATCGGTTCCCGGGGGTGCAAGGGCCCTCATGTGCGACCCTTTGTACCTCTGAGCAACGGCCTGAGCTTTGCCATGAGACTTTGCTAATGTTTGGGCGCCTTGCGTACTCAGCAGGAGAAGCGACGTGTGTCGGCTGATCAAATCAGCGAAAACCTGTCCACATCCACCATGCCTCTGTCCGAGATCTTCAAGTGCGGGATGACCGGTAGCGGCAGGAAGGCGACCTGGAGGAAGGGTTCTTCCAGGGTCGTGCCGAGGGCGTAGGCGGCCTTGCGGAGGTCGTGCAGCGTGTCCCGGACGACCTCGTAGGGTTCGAGGCTCATCAAGCCGGCGACGGGGAGGGCGATTTCGCCGGTGACCTTTCCGTCTTCTACCACGACGAAACCGCCGTGAATTTCCCCAAGACGGTTAGCGGCGAGCGCCATGTCGTCCTCGTTGACGCCGACGACGCAGATGTTGTGGCTGTCATGGCCGACGGTGGAGGCGATGGCCCCCTTCTTCAAACCAAACCCCTGGACGAAGCCGTTGGCGTGGTTGCCATTCTTGCCATGGCGCTCGATGACGGCGACTTTGATAATGTCCCGGTCGAGGTCGACGCCCGTCTGGTTGCCGGCGGCGGGTAGGCGGTAGCGGCGGTGCTCGGTGATGATCTTGCCCGGCATGACGCCGATCACCGGCACCTCGCCCTCGCTCACGGGCACGCCGAAATGCATGGCCTGAACGGGCCGGGCCTTGACGCTGTTGAGGCCGACGGGTGTGACAGGCTTTCGGGTGCCGAAGAGATCGTCTGTGACGCGGCGGCCGGCGGCGAATACCATCTCCGCCTTGCAGTTCTCGAGGCTGTCGAGCACGACGAGGTCGGCACGCCAGCCGGGGGCGACGAGGCCACGCTCGCGCAGGCCAAAGGCGCGGGCGGCGGAGATGGAGGCGGCGCGGTAGACGGCGATGGGCTCAACGCCGTTCGCGATGGCTGTGCGGATCATGTAGTCGAGATGGCCCTGCTCGGCGATGTCAAGCGGGTTGCGGTCGTCGGTGCAGAGCGCCAGGAAAGGCGACAGCCGCTCGGTCAGGATTGGCATCAGCGCGTGCAGATCCTTGGAGACGGAGCCCTCGCGGACGAGGATATGCATGCCCTTGCGGATTTTTTCCAGCGCCTCTTCCGCCGTCGTGCATTCGTGCTCGGTGCGGATGCCGGCAGCCAGATAGCCGTTCAGGTCGTTGCCGCGCAGGAGCGGTGCGTGGCCGTCGATGTGGTCGTCCCAGAATGCGTCAAGCTTGGCGAGGCAGCCGGGGTCCTTGTGGATGACGCCGGGAAAGTTCATGAACTCGGCAAGGCCGATCACCTTTGGATGGTCGCGGAAGGGCAGGAGCTTCTCGATCGGCAGGTCTGCGCCAGCGGTTTCCAGGTGTGTGGCCGGGACGCAGGAGGAGAGCTGGACGCGGATGTCCATGATCGTTTGTTCAGCGGAATCCAGGAAGAAGCGGATGCCTTCTTCGCCCAGCACATTGGCGATCTCGTGGGGATCGCAGATGGCGGTGGTGACGCCGTAGGGCAGGACGCAGCGATCGAATTCGTGCGGCGTGACGAGCGAGCTTTCGATATGCAGGTGGGTGTCGATGAAGCCGGGGACGACGATCCTGCCGGAGATGTCGATCTCCGTCTTGCCCGAATACCTGCCACAGGTGCCAACGATGCGCTCCCCGCAGATGGCGATGTCCGATTGGACGAGTTCGCCGGTGACGAGATCGAAGAATTGTCCACCCTTCAGGACGATGTCGGCAGGCTCGCGGCCAGTGCCCTGGTCGATCAGCTTTTCGAGGCGTGCCGTCATGCTGGCTCTCCAATTCCGTTACTGTAGACCCTTTCTAACGCGCTGTTCCGATGCGAGGAAGGGTGGTCGCAGATGCGAGGCCATTTGAGCGTAGGATGTTCAGATATCTTGCGCTAAGAAACAGCCATGAGTGCATCCTGGAAAATTCCCGTCGTCATATCCATCGGAGAACCGCCAGCCGAGACCGCTATCAGTACGTTGCAGGCAGCTGCCTGGGCGCTGATCGACGACTGGCCTATCGAGGAGGGGCCATTGCTTGATGTGGCGGTAACAGCCTGTACGAGCGTGATTGAAGGGAAGCGCAATCCGGAAGAGGCGCGCAAGGCCTTCGTGGCCGCCGCGACCGAAGCTGGTATTCTGATCCGCGCCTAGCGAAGGCAGGCGGATAGAATAGATCAGAACCTAATCTTGATCACGCGGCCAGTGCGCATCGGTAGACAGATTGGGTTGGCCTCCTATGTCTCGCCGGATGAAAAGAGCGATTGTGACAGGCGGTGCCGGCCTTATCGGCACAGGATTATGCGCAGCCCTTCGCAAAGCAGGTTTCGATGTGGCGTCCTTTGACCTGGAGCAGGGCCCGGAGGGCGTCCGCCAGATCCATTGTGATGTCGGGGATGAGACGTCGGTTGTCGGTGCCTTCGAGGAACTTGGCTGGGACAGCCTCGACCTGCTGGTCAACAATTCCGGGATCTCGGGACCCACCAATGGGTCGATCTCTGAGCTGTCGCTGGAGGACTGGCGCAAGGTGACCGACAGCCACCTGACCGGGGCCTTCCTGATGACGCGGTCTGCCGTGCCGTTGATGGGCGAGGGTGCGTCGATCATCAACATGGCTTCCACCCGTGCCTTCATGTCGGAGCCCGAGACCGAGGCCTATGCGGCATCGAAGGGCGGGCTGGTGGCATTGACCCATGCGCTGGCAATCAGCCTCGGGCCGAAGATCCGGGTGAACGCGATCGCGCCGGGCTGGATTTCCGGCGACAAGGATCTGCGGCCGGTCGATCACGAGCAGCATCCGGTGGGCAGGGTGGGGAGGCCGCAGGACGTGGCGGACGCGGTGCTTTATCTTGCTTCGGCCGGCTTCATGACAGGCCAGGTACTGACGCTTGACGGCGGCATGTCGCGGAAGATGATCTACGCGCAATAGGGCGCCGTCGTTCCGTCCAGACCGACCCAGCCAACAAAAAAAGCGACCGTTGCCGGCCGCTTTTTGTCTGGATCGGAGTATCTGATTACTCGACGGCGACAATCTTGCCGTCTTCCCACTTGAAGAGCGAGAAGCTCTGCGAGGTGAGATCGCCGGTTTCGCCATAGGTGACTTCGCCGATGGCCGTCTTGATCGGCGAGCCGTCCTTGAGTGCCGCCGCAACGGCTTCAGTATCCTCGGCGCTGCCTGCCTTTTCGATGCCGGCCTTGATAACCTCGACGGCGGCATAGGCGTTCAGCGTGAAGGCCTCGGCCGGGATGTTCTTGGCAGCCAGTGCGTCGGCAGCAGCCTTGGAATCCGGGTTCTTGGTGGCGTCCGTGGCATTGGTGAAGACGGTGCCAGCCGCCTGCTCGTTGGCGATGTTCCAGTATTCGCTGTTCGACAGGCCGTCGCCGCCGATGATGGTGGCCTCAACGCCGGCATCAGCAAGCTGGCGGGCGAGCAGGCCTGCTTCCGGATGGTAGCCGCCGAAATAGATAACTTCGACGCCTTCCTGCTTCATGCGGGTGGTGAGCGCGCTGAAATCCTTGTCGCCTGGGGTCAGGGCGTCGTTGAAGACTTCTGTCACGCCGCCGGCATTGAGGGTGGCCTTGAAGGAATCCGCCAGGCCTTTGCCGTACTGGCCCTTGTCGTTGATGATGCCGACCTTCTTGTCCTTGAGGTTCTCAAGAACGTGCTTGGCGGCGACTTCGGCCTGCTGGTCATCGCGGCCGCAGGTGCGCAGGACATTGGTGAGGCCACGTGCGGTGAGATCCGGCGCGGTAGCAGTCGGAGTAACCATCAGCACGCCGTTCTCCGCCAATGCATCGGCGGCGGGAATGGCGACGCCCGAGGTCACAGGGCCGACAACATATTGGATGCCTTCGCCGACCAGCTGGTTGGCGGCGGAAACGCCCTGCTTCGGTTCACCTGCATCGTCAGCGATCTTGAGGACGATCTGCTCGCCATTGATGCCGCCGGCCTTGTTGATCTCTTCGATCGCAACTTCGGCACCATTCTTCACCTGAGCGCCATAAGCGGCGACCGGACCAGTGAGGGGCGCAATCAGTCCGATGACGATTTCGGCATGGGCGAGGGGGGCAAAAGCCAGCGATGCGAGCATGGTCGCGCCCGCGAGAAGTTTCCGGTTCATCTTCGTTCTCCTTGTTGGGCGGTTACGCCCGATAAAATGACCACCGTACTGTAGCGCGTAGAGCTATATTGCCCGCGCGCTACGGGATGCGGTCCTGGCTCGCCGGGCCGTTCTGGCTGCCATGCGAGCTTGGCCTGTGGTAGGACGTCGAGGCAGCAATCGCAAGGATATTGCTGAAAATAGCGGCTTCTGCGTCAAGATGCTGCTGAAAGGTTGGGCGTGGGCACGCGTTTATGTCGCCAGCTTGGAGCGGTCGCCGCCTCTACTCGCTGCTCGTGAGTGCCGCCAGCAATGTCCGGACCTGGCGGTTGAAGGCGGCAAACTCCTCCGCCGTCATCCCGGAGCGGCTCATCAGAGTCTCGCCCAGGCATCTGGCCTCGCCGATCAGCTTGCGTCCCGCCTGCGTGAGCGACACCTGCACCTGTCGCTCGTCGAGCTTACCGCGCTTTCGTGAAACAAAACCCACGTTCTCGAGCCGCTTTACGGGAGGTGTAATCGTGCTCGACTCCAGCGATAGGCGCTCTGCGATGGTCCCGATCGTCAAGCCATCCTCCTCAATGAGTGTGCTCAAAACGAGGTATTGCGGATAGGTAATGCCCATCTCGTCGAGCATCGGCTTGTAGAGCCGATTAACGGCGATATGAGCGGAATAGAGCGAGAAGCAGAGCTGATCGCTCAGTGGATAGGTCGCAGTCTCTTTCATGTGATCCTTCTCTTCTCCCTGATTTTCAAGGGCTAACCGCGTTATAACACAGAAATAGATATCGCGATAAAGAAAATGCTGGACAAGAGCGAACAGCTGTCCTAGTTATTAGTTATCGCGATAACGAAATCGCGGTGTTCATCGGCCAAGCGTGATGCGGTCGCACAATGCATTGAGAAGCAAGCTCACCGGCGATCTTTGAATGATCGTCGCCAGAGACAGAACTAATTTATGAGGATACGA
The DNA here is from genome assembly GCA_023399635.1 of Pseudomonadota bacterium. Classification (GTDB taxonomy): domain Bacteria; phylum Pseudomonadota; class Alphaproteobacteria; order Rhizobiales; family Rhizobiaceae; genus Neorhizobium. The sequence goes on along the minus strand of JAEWOP010000127.1, from coordinate 10,083 downwards.
ACATGAGCAGCAATTTCATCACCACTAATGACGGTACGCAGATCTTCTACAAGGACTGGGGCTCCAAGGACGCCCAGCCGGTCGTGTTCCACCATGGCTGGCCACTGAGCTCCGATGACTGGGACGCGCAGATGCTCTTCTTCCTCGGCAAGGGCTATCGGGTGATCGCTCACGATCGCCGCGGCCACGGCCGTTCGAGCCAAACGGATACCGGGAACGAAATGGATACCTATGCAGCCGATGTTGCCGCTCTTGCTGCGCATCTTGACCTCAGGAATGCTGCCCATGTCGGTCATTCCACCGGCGGCGGCGAGGTTGCGCGTTATGTTGCGCAGTATGGTCATGAGGGCCGTGTTGCCAAAGCCGTGCTGATTGGTGCCGTTCCGCCGATCATGGTGAAGACCGAGAGCAACCCTGGTGGCCTGCCGCTTGAGGTCTTCGATGGTTTCCGCTCGGCGCTGGCGGCAAATCGGGCGCAGTTCTTCCTCGATGTCCCGAGCGGGCCTTTCTACGGCTTCAACCGTGAGGGTGCCGAAGTTTCGGAGGGATTGATCCGCAACTGGTGGCGGCAGGGGATGATGGGTGGCGCGAAGGCGCATTATGATTGCATCAAGGCCTTTTCTGAAACCGACTTCACCGAGGATCTGAAGAAGATCGAGGTGCCGGTTCTGGTGATGCACGGTGACGACGACCAGATCGTCCCCATCGGCGACTCCGCTCATCTCGCTATCAAGCTGCTGAAGAACGGGACGCTGAAGGTATATCAGGGGCTTCCGCACGGGATGGCGTCAACCCATGCCGACGTTATCAATGCGGACCTGCTGGCCTTCATCCAGGGCTGAATTGTCACTGAGTTAGGAAAAGAGGCGGTCTGTGGGCCGCGTCTTTTTCTGCGAATGGTCTTTGCGATGGCCGGGAACAGGCGGCTCGTTTCCCTAGATCAATGCCAGAACCCGGGCCGGTCCTCCCGTGCCACCGCGATGCTTGGGCGCACCGACCACAATGGTTGCACCCTTCACCGGCAGTTCCTCCAGATTGGCGAGAGCCTCGATACCGTAGCGGCCGGCGGGCAGCCACGAGTTGTGCACGGCAAAATCAGCGGAATTGCCGGGATCCAGGGACAGCGTATCGACGCCGATGGCTACGACGTCGAGCGTTTGCAAAAGGTCAGTTGCCGACTTGCCGAAACCGGGGAACGCAAAATTGCCACCGGCATCATTGCGGAACGAGGCATCCGTGACCTTCGCGGCCCAACCCGAGCGCAGGGCGACAACGGCGCCGGCAGGGATCTCGCCATTGGCGCTGATCCAGGCTTCGATATCGGCGGCCTCGAGTGCGGTATTGGCGTCTTCCTTCGCTCGCTCGGTGATGTCGATGATAACGAGCGGCGCCACGAGTTTCTCCGGCTCGATTTCGTCGACACTGGTGCCGTCGGCGCTGAAATGGAGAGGGGCGTCGATATGAGTGCCGGTGTGCTCGAAGATGGTCAGCTTGTGAAGCTGATAGCCGCTCTGGGCAATTTCGACCGCCCATTCGTACTCAATGCCCGGCTTGCCGTCGAAAGTCGGGAAGCTGGAATCATAGGCATGGGTAAGGTCCACGACCTTGCCGGCAGGCTGGGCGACAACCTGCCGCGGCGCGCCCGTGGTAATCATGGCGGCTGCCCCGGCGAAGGCGGCTCCTTTGAACATTGAGCGGCGCGACAGCATGCTCCGCTTCACATTTTCGATGACGCAGTGATTGCACATGGAATTCCCCTCTTCTTAGGCTTTGCGCCACTTGAGAGTAATCCAGAACTGCTGGTGAGCAAGGTCACCTCGATAGGGGTGCGCGCAGATGAAGGAAGAGTTTCCTCCGGTGGAGGCGAAAAATGAAAAGAGGCCCCTCAGGGCCTCTCCATGGTGCGGACTCGCCGGGATCGGCACTGGCGGAGCCGGTCGAGACGGATCAGATGTTGGACTTCAGGATCTCGCGCAGCTTGCCGAAGATCTCGTCGATGTGGTGCTTCTCGGCGATCAGCGGCGGGGACATGGCGATGATGTCGCCAGTTGTGCGGATCAAGAGGCCGTTCTCGTAGGCCTTGAGGAAGGCGGAGAAGGCGCGCTTGGTGGGCTCGCCGGCGATCGGATCGAGTTCGATCGCGCCGATCATGCCGATGTTGCGAATGTCGATGACGTTCGGCAGGTCCTTCAGCGAATGCAGGCCATCCTCCCAATAGGGCGCCATGTCACGGGCACGCTCGAAGAGACCTTCTTCCTTGTAGGTTTCAAGGGTTGCAAGGCCGGCGGCGGCGGCAATCGGATTGCCGGAATAAGTGTAGCCGTGCATGAACTCGATCATGTGCTCCGGGCCGCTCATGAAGGCGTCATGGATCTCGGAGCTGACGAGGACGGCGCCCATTGGGATGACGCCGTTGGTGAGACCCTTGGCCGTCGTCATGATATCGGGCGTGACGCCGTAGTATTGTGCGGCAAACGGGGTTCCCATGCGGCCGAAGCCGGTGATGACTTCGTCGAAGATCAACAGGATGCCGTGCTTGGTGCAGATGTCGCGGAGCTTCTGCAGGTAACCCTTCGGCGGGATCAGCACACCGGTGGAGCCAGCCACCGGCTCGACGATGACGGCAGCGATGGTCGAGGCGTCATGCAGGGTGACAATGCGCTCCAGTTCGGATGCGATATCGCCGCCATGTTCGGGCTCGCCGCGGGTGAAGGCGTTCTTGCCCGGCTGATGGGTGTGCGGCATGTGGTCGACGCCGGTCAGCAGCGTGCCGAACATCTTGCGGTTGGCGACAATGCCGCCAACGGAGATGCCGCCGAAGTTGACGCCGTGATAGCCGCGCTCGCGGCCGATCAGGCGGAAGCGCGAACCGCTGCCCTTCACGCGATGATAGGCGAGGGCAACCTTCAAGGCGGTGTCGACCGACTCCGATCCGGAATTGGTGTAGAGGACGTGGTTCAGGCCGTCCGGCGCTATGTCGACCAGGCGGTTGGCCAGCTCGAAGGCCTTCGGATGGCCGAGCTGGAAGGCTGGAGCATAGTCCAGTTCGCCGGCCTGTTCGCGGATCGCCTCGGTGATCTTGGGGCGGCAGTGGCCGGCGTTCACGCACCAAAGGCCAGCCGTTGCGTCAAGCACCTGGCGGCCGTCATGGGTGGTGTAGTGCATGTCCTTGGCGCCAACGAAGAGCCGCGGTTCCTTCTTGAACTGGCGGTTGGCCGTGAACGGCATCCAGAACGCCCGCAGATCATTGGGCGTGCTATTAAGGCGATTGGACATGATATTCTCCCCGACCGGCGCCTGCCGGTATTTTGACTGTTCGGTCAAATTATCAGGGGCATCGGGCGCGTCAACTGTCGTTGATCATCGTTCGGCAGGTAGCGAAGGCGAGAAATGTTGCGCCGCCGCCGCTCCACATGGCTGACACCGCATCTGCGATGTCAGCGCTAACATCAGGCTGCTGCGACAGACGTGCGAACGGGCTCGCAATAGATGTCTTCCAGCGAGCTCAGAACCTTCAGGACTGCCGGGGAAGCGCAGGAATAGTAGATGGTCTGGGCATCCCGCCTCGTCTTTACCAGCTTCTGTGCCCGCAGCTTCGAAAGATGTTGCGACAACGCAGACTGGCTCAGCCCGACGCGCCCCGCCAACACACCGACGGCCATCTCGTCTTTAACGAGGCAGCATAGGATCATCAGTCGTTTCGGGTTCGCCATCGCAGACAGCAAACCCGCGGCCGCCATCGAATGCTCGGAAAGTGGCATCGTATTCATATCTCTTAGTATCCCCTTGAAGCGCAAGCGCTTTCAAAAATGCCCTGCCTGTAAAACGGAAGATTAGCAAGTGACGGATATAGTTGTATATCCCTAAATTTCGGGTGACTGTATTCCTTGTTCAATCCCGTTCTGGATCGCTGTGATGCACGAAGACGCCTGTTGCGGGCTCGACGCCGGGCGATCGAAGACGTGTCTAACCTGAACGTCGCCGGCAGCCAGATGAAAGCCGAAGGGATCAACCGCACCGAAGCGCCATTTGCGATTGTTGCCGCCGTGACCAACCCGTTCTGCGATCTCGGCGGCGAGATCGTTCATTGATCTGAGCTGGCGTTGCAGATCCAGCCATTCGGCGTGCGCAGGAAGCTCGGCAAGCATGATATCGCCGGGCACCAAGGCGAAGGCCCGTCCGAACCCTCCATTGAGAGCTGCCGATTGCGGGGTCAGCCGAAAGAAGCGGAAATCCGGGAAATCGACGTAGAGCGAGGCCTTCGGATGAAGGTCCAGAAAGCGTTCGCGGATCCGTTCATGGGCCTCGCTCGCCCGGGCGACGGTGCTCGCCAGGCACTGCAGCGTGATGCGCGGATAGGCGAGCGGATCACCCTTGCCCGGTTCGCCGGCAAGCAGCGAGCAGCGCGGATCTGCAAGCAGCCCTTTCGTGTGGCCGGAGAGCGCGGACGCGAGGATCACCGGGACGCCGTCGAGATCTGGTGCCGTCAGCACCCGGCTTGCAGACGGGAAACCGGTTGAAGGATCCAGCACCGCAAGTGCCATGTAACGGGCGCCGTGAACGAGGACACGGGCAAGACGCCGGGCTTCCTCATCCGTTTCCCGCAGCAGTTGCGGCTTCTCGTTCGGTTCAGTGCTCATGATCCGTTCGCGGTGCGCCGGTGGCGCGTCAGGCCAGCGATCACGTCGTCTGCGGAAATTGTGCCGATCACGGCGCCGTTGTCGATCACGCCGATCGATCCAGGTTGGCGCGACAGTGCATCAAGGATGTCGATCAGCGGCGTGCTGATCTTGGCGGTGGCCGTAACGCCGGCACCTGCTCCGCCAGAGGTGACGCCTGCGCGCATCACGTCGCCTGCCGTCAGCATGGCGATCGGGTTCATGTTCTGCACGAAGTCCGCGACGTATTGGTCCGCCGGATTTCGAACGATTTCCTGCGGTGTGCCGCACTGGATGATCCGCCCGCCTTCCATGATGGCGATGCGGTTGCCGATGCGAAACGCTTCATCCAGATCGTGGCTGACGAAGAGGATCGTCTTTTTCAGCCGGCTCTGGAATTCCATCAGTTCGTCCTGAAGGCGGGTGCGGATCAGCGGGTCGAGCGCCGAGAAGGGCTCGTCCATCAGCAGGATCGGAGCACCAGTGGCAAAAGCCCGGGCGAGGCCGACGCGCTGCTGCATCCCGCCTGAGAGTTCCCCGACCTTGCGGTCTGCCCACTGACCAAGATTGACCAGTTCGAGCTGTTCGGCGACGCGCTCCTTGCGTTGTCGCTCGGTTGCGCCCGCAAGCTCCAGCCCGAAGCCCACATTCTCCGCCACGGTTCGCCAGGGGAGAAGGCCGAACTGCTGGAACACCATGGAAACGGTGTGCATGCGCAGATGCCGCAGCGTCTTTGGGCTTGCCTTGTAGGGATCGATGGGGCCATCGGCAGTGTGGACGAGGACGTTACCACGCGCAACCGGAGCAAGACCGTTCACCGCGCGCAGCAGGGTGGATTTGCCCGAGCCTGAAAGGCCCATCAGGACGAGGATCTCGCCTTCCTTGACCGACAGGGACGCGTTCGCGACGCCGACGACGATACCCGTCTTGGAACTGATCTCGTCCCGGCTCCTGCCTTGATCAATAAGGGACAGCACCTCCGCATGCTTTTCGCCAAAGACAATGTCGACATTCTCGAAAACGACGCAGTCTGTCATGTGGCGTCTCCCGAGGCGGGGCGGAACATCCGGTCGAGGATGATTGCGAGGATCACGATGCACAGGCCGGCTTCGAAGCCACGGGCAATGTTGACGGTGTTAAGCGCCCGCACAACCGGAACGCCCAGCCCGTTGGCCCCGACCAGCGCCGCGATGACCACCATCGAGAGCGACAGCATGATCGTCTGCGTCAGGCCGGCCAAGATCTGCGGCATCGCGAAGGGAAGTTCGACCTTCCGCAAAACCTGGCCGGGTGTTGCACCGAAGGCGACAGCAGCCTCCGTCAGCGCCTCGGGCGTTGAAACGATGCCAAGTCGGGTCAGGCGGATTGGCGACGGAATGGCAAAGATGACTGTTGCGATCAGCCCGGGGACCATGCCGAGGCCGAACAGGATCAGCGCCGGGATGAGATACACGAAGGTCGGGATCGTCTGCATCAGGTCGAGCACCGGACGCATGATCTCGTAGAGCCAAGGCCGGCGCGCGGCTGCAATTCCGAGCGGTATGCCGACGAGCATGCTGACGGCGGTGGCGGCAAGCACGAGAGCCAGCGTTTCGGTCGTTTCCTTCCAGTAACCCTGGTTGATAATGAGCAGCAGGCCGAGCAGGGTGAAGACGGCAACCCCGACAGACCTCCGGAACCACCACGACACCGCTGTCATGATCGCGACGATGATCAACTGATGCGGTGTCTGGAGGATAAACAGCAGCGCGTCGATAACCATGGTCAGGACGCTGGAGAGCCAGTCAAAGAACCATGCTCCGTTTGCGGTGAGCCAGTCGACAAACGACTTCGCCCAGGGCCCCATCGGAATCTTGAAATCGGTTATCCAATCCACTGCGGCACTTCCCGTTTGCATGGGTGAGAAGGGGCCGGCGCATCAGGCTCCGGCCGCGCGCGGAGGTACCTCAGAGGCCCAGTTCGGACTTCACGGCAGCCATGGCATCGCCGCCGTCCTGGGTGGTGACGCCTGCAAGCCAGGGATCGAGGGCATCCGGGTTGTTCTTCAGCCATTCGGTGGCAGCGGCTTCTGCGTCTTCGCCGTCGTTCAGGATGCTGCCCATGATTTCGTTTTCCATCGGCAGCGAAAATTTCAGGTTCTTCACGAAGGTTCCGACGTTCGGGCACTCCTCCGTATAACCGGCGCGGACATTGGTGAAGATCTCGGCGCCACCGTAGTTGGGGCCGAACACCTCATCGCCGCCCGACAGATATGTCAGATCGAAGTTGGCGTTCATCGGGTGGGGCTCCCAACCGAGGAAGACGATGGGTTCGCCCGCACGGTCGGCACGGGCAACCTGCGCCAACATCCCCTGTTCTGAGGACTCCACCACCTCAAAGCTCTTCAGACCGAAAGTATCAGCGGCCAACATGTCTAGGATCAGGCGGTTGCCGTCATTGCCGGGCTCGATCCCGTAGATCTTGCCCTCCAGCGCGTCGCTATGGGCTGCGATATCCTTGAAGTCCTTGATCCCAAGCTCCGCGCCCTTGGCGTTGGTTGCCAGCGTATACTTTGCGCCCGTCAGGTTGGGCCCGAAGGTTTCGACCGACTTGTCTTCGCGGTAGGGAGCGATATCGGCTTCCATGGTCGGCATCCAGTTGCCGAGGAAAACGTCGATGTCCTTGTTCTTGAGCGAGCTGTAGGTGACCGGCACGGACAAGACCTTTACGTCTGTCTCATAACCAAGCGCCTTGAGAAGAACCGTGGCGGTTGCCGTCGTCGCGGTGATGTCCGTCCAGCCGACATCGGAGAAGCGCACGGTGCCGCATGATTCGGGTTCGGCCGCCGCGGCGAGTCCACTGAAGGTCAGGAGTGAAGCTGCTCCCAACAGCAGGATCTTCAAGGGTTTGGTCATCGGCATCATGCGCTCCCTGTTCTTAATGTTCCCGGCCATTATCAATATATGCAAAGGCGAGGCAAGCTTGCCTCATGGCGTCAGTTCGTGTCGGCTTTGCAACGAGCGCCGTTTGATGCACCGTTTGCGGCGCTTTTCTGTGGTTTCAGTTTTTTGTGGACTTCTCTCGAGCCAAGAGCTGAGTCAGAGGATCCGAATGGCAAAGCTCTACTTCCATTACGCCTCGATGAACGCAGGCAAATCCACCCTCCTTTTGCAGGCATCCTACAACTACCAGGAGCGCGGTATGCGCACCGTGATCCTGACGGCTGCGCTCGACAGCCGGGCTGGCGTGGGTCGGGTCGCGTCTCGCATCGGTCTGCAGGCCGAGGCCATCCCGTTTAGCGAGAGCGATGACCTGTTTACCCTGATCGACGCGCTGCATCGCCAGGAGCCGATCGCCTGCGTCTTCATCGACGAGTCGCAGTTTCTGGCGCCCGATCAGGTGTGGCAGCTGGCGCGGCTCGCGGACCGCTGCGGCATCCCGGTCATGGCCTACGGCCTGCGGACGGACTTCCAGGGCAAGCTGTTTCCCGGCTCACAGGAGCTGCTGGCGATTGCGGACGAACTGCGCGAGGTTCGTACCATCTGCTTTTGCGGGCGAAAGGCGACGATGGTGGCGCGCCTTGACGAGGCAGGCGAGGTGGTGCGCGAGGGAGCGCAGGTGGATGTGGGCGGCAACGAGAAGTACGTGTCCTTCTGCCGCCGGCATTGGGAAGACAAGATCCGCTGCGTGAAAGTTACTTGATCTTCGTCAAAGAGCGGCAAGGCTTATCGGCCTACACAACTCCTCGACGCCTTCCATGGCGCGCTTCAGGAGATTGAAAATGTTCAAGACTGCAAAGACCGCCTTCATCCTCGCAACCAGCCTCGCTGTGTTTTCCCTGCCTGCACTTGGCGCAGAGATCGAAGTGAAGATGCTCAACAAGGGCAGCGACGGTCAGGCAATGGTATTCGAGCCCGCCGCCATCAAGGCCGCACCTGGTGATGTCATCAAGTTCATCCCGACGGACAAGGGTCATGATGCGGCAGCGGTCAAGGGAATGATCCCTGACGGTGCCGAGGAATTCAAAGGCAAGATGAACCAGGAGATTTCCGTCACTGTCGAGAAGGAGGGCGCTTACGTCGTGAAGTGCTCGCCGCATCTGGGAATGGGAATGGTGGCGCTGGTCGTCGTGGGTGAAGGCACCCCGGCCAATCTGGATGCCATCAAGACCGGCAAGCTGCCGAAAAAGGCACGTGAGCGTATAGACGCTGCCGCTGCCACGCTTGGTCTCTGAGCTTTCAACTTATCCCTGCTTTTCCAAGGCCGTCGTGGTAAATCGCCACGGCGGCCTTATCTGTGCTGCGACGGAGTTGTCTCTGGGGGCGAAATGAGAAGCAAAAGGCGGATCGAGGAAGAGGTGGCGCAGCTGACGGCTGATCTGGGAACGCTCGACCGCCAGATCGCGGAGGCGGCACAGGAAATCGCGGAAGCGTCCCGGGCAAAGCGCCTGCCAGAGGCCTGGTTGCAGGCGGAAAAGAACTACTTCTCCGGGATTGCCGAAAGTTGGTCTGGATCCCGGCAAACACTTGCTGACCTGGTGGCGGCGGTGGGAAAGCAGGTCGACCGCGCAATGGCACCGCTGGAGGACAAGCCACAGCCGACACGCAAGGAGCGAATGGGTGCTCTTGTTCGCAGGCTGCTTTCGTTGCCACGGATCCGTCGGCGTCAGCCGCAGGTCACCTCACTCGATGAAGCGCTCCTCCTTTCCGACCGCCTGCATGCACTGATGGTGCCGCGCCGCGAGCATGTGGCGGCGCTGCGGCAGCAGGTTGAGTCGGATCTCGTGGAACTGACGGGGCACCGGGCGGTATTGGCAGACGCGGTGCTTGCGGCTGCCACTCAGGCCGAGCAGCAGGCAAGGGGAGGGCTTTCGCGCGCCGAGCATGGCCTGCAGTCCGTGCAGGACTTCACCAGCCATCTCAATCGCCAATTGCTCGAGATGAACGTGGCGTTGAACAAGCTGACGATCGACACCGAGCGTGCCATCCTCCTGACGTCAGTGCTGGGCGAGGCCGGATCAGAGCCCGTATTCTCCAGCTCGATCGACAAGGCCAAGTTTCCGCACCTATCCGAGTTAATCGACCTCAACGAAACAAACATGCTGTCGAGCATCGAACTCGAGCGACGCAAGCCGCGAATGGATCTTCGCTTCAACGAGATCTTTGTCACGGGTGGTGGGGTGGCTCTTTCTGATGGCGACGAGAAAGTGGCGGCAGTACAAGAGGTGAGCCATGCTTGAGACCATCGTGCAGTTCTTCCAGCGCATCTTCACCGCGCTCGGGCGCGGCATCGGCTTGATCGTCGCATGGCTCGTCTGGCCGTTTCTGGCTGCCCACGGCTGGTATGCCCGGCGCACCTGGATGATCAAGGCCCCGCTTCTGGTGGTTCTGGCATTGTTTGTGGGCCTTTACGGATACTTCTTTTGGCAGACGCAGGTCTGGACGTC
>JAEWOP010000123.1 GCA_023399635.1 Pseudomonadota bacterium | reverse complement strand
GGAGGAGGTAGATCACCAACAACCCGAATGTATGAGAGGTCCGATTTTTTCACCAGCGCCGGTTTCGCATGGCAGTCATGCATTTTTTGCAATGCAGCATAATGTTTGTGCAACGCACCAAATTTCTTCCGCAACGGAATCCTGGGGCTTGCCCCACCAACGACCGCGAAATCGGCAATTGCCCCTTCACGAACCGCAGGCTCGCAAGCACGACCGGGCGTCGCGGCTTATGCCGCGCTCCAACCGCGTCGCGTCAGCGCGCAAAACAAGATATCCAGCGGTGAGCGAAGCGAAATTGCCATGAGACGCCTTCCGAACCCGTTTGGGTTCGCAAGCACGACTGTGCGCCGCGGCTTATGCCGCGCGCGTCGCAGCGGTGAGCGAAGCGAACTCGCGCGAGACAAGAAAGAACGAACCGTAGGTTCGCAAGGACAAGTGTCCGTCGGCCGGTCAGGCCGACCGCCGGAGCCGCAAGCGCAGCTTGCTGGCGTGAGGCACAAGAAAATTTGGTGCCCCCTGCCGGGATCGAACCAGCACTCCTCTCGGAACCTGATTTTGAGTCAGGCGCGTCTACCAATTCCGCCAACGGGGCACGGAGGTACGGGAAACGCCTCTATCATGTCCTCCAGCCGACGCGCAAGTTGAAACGTCCGCTTCGCGGGAAGGGTAGCTTGTGAGCCGGAGATTGATGCAAGCCGATTGCACAGGGCGCGCAGCGCCAACGCATGATGCAAGAGTCCAGGAGCCGCCGCAGCTGCTCCTTGTCGGCCCAATCTGCTGATGATAGCAGACGCCGACTGCCGCAAGCAAAGAAGGCCATGCTGCTTCCCTCCAGATCATCCTACGACGAAATCTTCCGCGACTTCGATTGGCAGATACCTGCGTCCTTCAACATCGGGCACGCGGTCTGCGATGCCTGGGCGGCAAAAGAGCCGGATCGGGTCTGCCTGCAGCACTTTGATCCAGGGGGCTCCCATTCCGCCATGACCTATGGCGAGCTCTCCGCACGGTCTGGGTCTTTCGCGAACGGCCTTGAGGACCTGGGGCTGGGGCGTGGCGATCGGGTGGCGCTTCTTCTGCCTCAGAGCTTCGAGACGGTGCTCGCCCACGTCGCTATCTACAAGATCGGCGCCATCGCGTTGCCGTTGGCTCTCCTCTTCGGGGAGCAGGCGCTGGAGTATCGGCTGAAAGCAGCAGGTGCGGCAGCCATCATCACCAACGGGTTTGGCATCTCGCGTCTGAAAGGCATCTTGCCGCGTCTGCCGGACATGCAGCATATCATCGTCACTGATGATGTAGCCGCGGCACCACCGCTGCTCAGGCTCAACGATCTGATCGCTCAGCATCCAGCGGTGCATCAGACTGTCTCGACGGCCCCCGATGATCCCGCCTTGATGATCTTCACCTCGGGAACCACCGGCCCGCCCAAAGCTGCATTGCATGGGCATCGAGTGCTTGCCGGGCATATTCCAGGATTCCAGATGGGACATGATCTCGCGCCTCAAGCGGGCGACCGGATCTGGACGCCCGCCGATTGGGCCTGGGCGGGGGGCTTGCTCAATGTGCTTTTGCCGGCGCTGCTGCTGGGTATCCCTGTCGTCTCGTCGCCGGCGCAGAAGTTCGATGCCTCCATGGTGTATCGCATCATGTCCGAGATGCAGGTCCGCAACGCCTTCATCCCGCCAACAGCTTTGCGGCTTCTCAAGTCGGCCGGCGACATGCGCCAGAGACACAAGCTCAAACTGCGCAGCGTCACGTCTGCAGGAGAAGCGCTTGGACGCGATACCTATGAATGGGTACAAGAGGCGCTCGGTGTCACCGTCAACGAGCTTTTTGGTCAGACGGAATGCAACTTTGTCCTCGGCTCGTCTTCCGTCTTGGGGGTCTCTCGTCCAGGAGCGATCGGGAAGGCGGTGCCGGGGCATCATGCAAGGATTGTAGACGAGAGAGGGGAAGAGGTTCCTCTGGGTACGCTTGGCCAGATCGCGGTTCGAGCGCCAGATCCGGTGATGTTCCTCGGCTACTGGAACGATCCGCAGGCAACGGATGCCAAGTTCCAGAACGGCTGGCTGTTGACCGGTGACAAGGGCCGCCAGGATGAGGAGGGATATGTGGAGTTCGTCGGTCGCGACGACGATATCATCACCTCATCGGGATATCGCATCGGCCCCAGCGAAATCGAGGACTGTCTCAGCGGCCATCCCGCCGTTCGGCTGGCGGCCGTGGTCGGTAAGCCGGACCCTTTGCGCACGCAGATCGTCAAAGCTTTCGTCGTTCTGGCGGACGGGCAGCAGGCGGATGATTTTCTGGCACGCGATCTTCGGGACTGGGTGAAGAACCGGCTATCGATGCACGAATATCCTCGCGAGATTGCTTTCGTCGACGACTTGCCATTGACCACCAGCGGCAAGGTGATCCGGCGGCTGCTTCGTTAGCCGGCGGATGCCGATGATCCACTCGAAGTCTATTCCGCCTTGCGCGCCATGCCCATGATCTTCTGCCGCAAGAGCCGCGCCATGTTGCGGGTGCTGTTGTACATGTGAAGCTGAGCCGATGCCTGCCGCACATCTCTATCGCTGTTGCCTGTCAATCCGATCACCAGCGTTCCCATCTCCTCCCGTTCCCTCCAGAACCGGCTCATGACCGGGTGGTCCGGAACCGCACAGGAATCGGAGCGCAGGATGTTGGCATCATCGAGGTGCCATTCCGTCAGCTTGACCATCAGCAGCTTGCCGGGGGAATATCGGCGGAAGTCCTCGTCGTAGGTGGTGTTCCAGGCGAAAGCTTCACCTGCCATCAGGAAGACGATGAGGGATGCGATGGCCTTCCCCTCGAACTCGATCGTGTGGATGCGCACCGCGTCAATCTCAGCGAGGTTGGTGATCGCCTCGCGTGCGAAGGCGGAGCGATAGCGATCGTTTACAAGGGCTGAACGCTTGCGTCCCTTCCAGCCCTTCCCTTCGAGCGCCAGGAATTCCTCCATCTTCAGGCGGACTTCTTCCGGCTGACGCGCGACTCGATATTCGAGCCGGCCTTTCGCTGCCAACTGGCGCCACTGCCGTCGCATCTCCCGATAGTGGTGGGGCGAGACGGCGGTCTTGAGATAGTTTTCCGCCGGCTCCTCGCTGTCCAGCATTGGCCGCTGCATCTTGTCCGTCACCGTTACCGGCAGATCTCGCGATACAGCAACCGCGCGGATCAGTTGCGCGAACCTGCCGTTCAGCCGGACATGCGGCAGCACCAGCAGCGAGGGCAGACGCGTCTGAGGATCGGCAAGCGCCTCCAGCAGGTTGTCGAGTGTTTCAGCCGCGCCTTCGGCATCGACCAATGGTGTCCCTAGCGGTCCGAAAGGATTGGCCCAGGCGCGAATGATGGCAGGCCCCATCGAGAAACCCGGCTTCTCCACCGTGAACGGCATCAGCAAGCGCATGCGGCTGCGATCGCCTTCTTCGTCACGGATCAGCGCAAAGCGAACCTGCTTGTCCTCGACCCGGGGCATAGCCGGAGCAAGCAGCCGCGCGCTGAAGAAGATGTTTGCTTCCATGGCGCGGTTGGTAAGGAATTCCAGCTCCTGCTGCATTTCATAGCCGAAGGAGGCGCGGTAAAGGCACAGCTCCCGCTCCGCCCGCCCAATCCGGATCCGCGTGTCCGCCTCCGGCCGGTCCTGTCGCCAGGTCTGGGCTAGCGGCTGCGGCCAGCCGTCGTTGAGAGTGCTTTCAAAGCCGGGGCTGAAGGGAGGTTGAACCATTGTTAGGCAGCCTTGACTTGGATGGGAGCCGGTGGCCGGGCGAGCGCAAAAAGTGCGATGCCGAGCGTGCGGCGCAACGCAATGTGCAGCAGCAGGGCTTCGAGGGCCATTGCCGAGGAGGTGGCAATCGCGGCGCCGGTAAGGCCTAGCCGGGGGATCAGCATGATATTCGTCACGATCGCAGAAGCGAGCACCACCACGTAAATCAGCACGCAGAGCTTTTCGCGTCCGCCCATGCTGAGCAATATCTCGCCCGGTCCGATAAGCGCCTTGGTGAGTATCCCGGCAAACAGGATAGGCAACAGCCAATAGCCTTGAGTGAATGCAGGACCAAAGAGCGCAAGCAGTTGCTGGCCGATCAGCATCAGCGCCAGCCCTATGACGAGCGAGGGCCAGAAGCTCCAGCGCGCGACCTGTGCGGCAAACCGGCCAAGCTCCTGCCGGTCATTGGTTGCAAGCAAAGTTGCGAAGCGAGGCCCTGCTGCCGCTCTCATGGCAAAGGCGACAAATTGAACCAACGCGATGATCTTGGTTGCAGCGAAATAAACGCCAACCTGGTCTGGCGGCAGGTAAAGGCCGACTACCACCACATCGGCATTGCTCAGCAGGAAGCCAACTCCCTCTATGAGAAAGACCGGCAAGGAATATGCCAGCCAAGCTGCCGACTGGAGCCGGAGCTTGCCTCTCCCATAGGTTCGCTGCAGGCGTCGACGCAGCCGCCAGTATTGAACCAGCGTTGTCACATATGCTGCAACCAACGCAGCCTGCATGGCGGTGACAGCCGTGTCAGGTGCGCCCAGCGAGACGGCGGCCACCATGAAAAGAAGGATCAGCGTCGGGCGGACAAGGAAGTTCGGACTGAGTGCTGTGACGGTCCAGCCATTTGCCCGCGCTGTGCCGTCCAGCACGTCCCCCAGTCCCATCATCGGTAGTGTGACCAGGGCAAGGAAGAGCGGCACAAGCCAGTAGCTCTCGAACAGATGTCCGTAGAAATGCAGGAACGCGAGTCCGGCTGCCGCAAGGCAGCTTGCAGAGATGAGAGTATAGATACGTGCGGCAACCAGAAGCCCACGAACCGCGGCAAGATCACCCGATGCCTGATGTTGCGGCAGAAAGCGGATGATTGAGGTATTGAAGCCAAGGCAGGTAAGGCTGCCGGTCACCACGACAAGAACCCAGACAAAAGCAAAGATGCCATACTCAAACTCGCCCATCAGCCGTGCGAGAACGATCTGCGAGATGAAGGCGATGGCAGCGCTGAAGACGCGGATCAGGAAGGCAATCAATGCCTGCCCCTGGGCGCGCGCTGTTTCGCCGTTGTTTTCGATATTAGCCGACAGCTTGTCGAGCCAAGGCCTCAGCCGTGTGCGCAGGCCGTTCGGCAGAAACCTTTCCGCTGTTTCGATGACCGCCATGATCGGCACGCAAACTCGCACTCAAACGCAAAACGCTGCTGGAGTCTTGCCACCACAGGGTTAACAATCCCTACGTATGGCTTCGATTTTCCACATGCGCGGCCAGTGCTTGAAAAGAAAATGCCGCCCGGAGGCGGCATTTTTTCATTCTATAGGGTCAGCCCTCAGGCCTGCTCGAAGGCACCGTGGCAGTGCTTGTACTTCTTGCCCGAACCGCAGGGGCAGGCTTCATTGCGACCGACCTTGCCCCAGGTTTGCGGATCCGCAGGGTCGCGATCGTCAGGCGCGACGAGCAGTCCTGAATCGTTGCCCCCCGCAAAATCATCATCGCCGGTGTTCGGGTCAATGTGGTGGGGCTCCATCACCGATGGCGGCTCCGGCGCTGGCTGTTCGCGGACGAGCTCCACCCGCATCATCTGGGCAGTAACATTCTCGCGAAGATTGGCGAGAAGCGCCTGGAAAAGCTCGAATGCTTCCGCCTTGTATTCCTGAAGCGGGTCGCGCTGAGCATAGCCGCGGAAGCCGACGACGGAGCGCAGATGGTCTAGGTTGACGATGTGCTCGCGCCACAGGTGATCGAGCGTCTGGAGGACGACCGATCGCTGTACGTAATCCATCACCTCCGCACCGAAGCGCTCCCGGCGATCAGACGTTGCCTGTTCGGCGGCTGCAGTGATCCGCTCGCTGATGTCTTCCTCGCCGATACCTTCTTCCGTGACCCAGTCCTCCACCGGCAGGTCCAGGTTGAGAAGGCGCGCAACGTCTGCCTTGAGACCCGCGACATCCCACTGTTCGGCATAGGCGCGCTCGGGAATGTGCTTGGCGACCATGACCTCGATCACTTCGTTGCGCATGTCGGACACGATTTCGCCGACCGCTTCCGCATCGGCATCCATTAGCTCGATGCGCTGTTCAAAGATGACCTTGCGCTGATCATTGGTGACGTCGTCATATTTCAGCAGGTTCTTGCGGATGTCGAAGTTGCGGGCCTCGACCTTCTTCTGGGCCCGTTCCAGCGCCTTGTTGATCCACGGATGAACGATCGCCTCGCCTTCCTTGAGGCCCAGCTTCTGCAGCATGCCGTCCATGCGGTCGGTGCCGAAGATGCGCATCAGGTCGTCCTGCAGCGACAGGTAGAATTTTGAGCGGCCGGGGTCGCCCTGGCGTCCCGAACGGCCACGCAGTTGGTTGTCGATGCGACGGCTTTCGTGACGCTCCGTGGCGATGACGTAGAGACCGCCGGCGGCAAGCGCCTTTTCCTTGAACTGCCTGACTTCCTCCCGGACGGAAGCTTCCTTGGCATCGCGTTCGGGGCCGGGTTCCATTCCCTCGAGCTCGCGCTCAAGGCGCATGTCGATATTGCCGCCGAGCTGGATGTCGGTACCGCGGCCTGCCATGTTGGTGGCTATCGTCACCGCTCCCGGAACCCCGGCCTGCGATACGATGTAGGCTTCCTGCTCATGATAACGCGCGTTCAGCACTTGGAACTTGTCGAAGCCCGATTGCCGCAACATGGTGGCAAGCAGTTCCGATTTCTCGATGGAGGTCGTGCCGACAAGTACCGGCTGGCCGCGCTCGTGCGCCGCCTTGATCTCCTCGATGATCGCCTTGAACTTTTCGTCGAAGGTCCGGTAGACCTCGTCGTCCTCGTCGATACGCTGGATCGGCAGGTTGGTCGGAACTTCGACGACCTCCAACCGGTAGATGTTGCCGAACTCTTCCGCTTCCGTCGCGGCAGTACCGGTCATGCCAGCCAGCTTGTCGTACATGCGGAAGTAGTTCTGGAAGGTGATCGAGGAGAGCGTCTGGTTCTCCGGCTGGATCTGCCCCTTTTCCTTGGCTTCGAGCGCCTGGTGCTGGCCTTCCGAGTAGCGGCGGCCCGGCATCATGCGGCCGGTGAACTCGTCGATGATGACGATCTCGCCATTGCGGACAATGTAGTCCTTGTCGCGGGTGAAGAGCTTGTGGGCCTTCAGCGCATTGTTGATGTGGTGGACGATCGCGACATTCTCGACGTCGTACAGGCTCTCGCCCTTCAGAAGGCCGGCCTGGCGCAGCAGGTTCTCCAGCTTCTCGGTCCCAACCTCGGAAAAGTTGGCCGAGCGCTGCTTCTCGTCGATCTCATAGTCATCGTCGGACAACATCGGAATGAAGGCGTCGATGGTGATGTAGAGATCTGAACGATCGTCGAGCGGGCCGGAAATGATCAGCGGCGTGCGAGCTTCGTCGACGAGAATGGAGTCCACTTCATCGACAATCGCGAAATTGTGCCCACGCTGCACCATCTGGCCGCGGTCGTACTTCATGTTGTCGCGCAGATAGTCGAAACCGAGTTCATTGTTGGTCGCGTAAGTGATGTCGCAGGCATAGGCCGCGCGGCGCTGATCGTCGTTCAGTCCATGGACGA
This sequence comes from Pseudomonadota bacterium, assembly GCA_023399635.1. Classification (GTDB taxonomy): domain Bacteria; phylum Pseudomonadota; class Alphaproteobacteria; order Rhizobiales; family Rhizobiaceae; genus Neorhizobium. Next base: position 4,043 of record JAEWOP010000123.1, on the reverse strand, counting down.
TGACGCCGGTCGTGAGCCCAAGAAAGCCATAGAGGCGGCCCATGGTGCCCGCGTCGCGGCTCGCCAGATAGTCGTTGACGGTAACAACGTGGACGCCCTTGCCGGCAAGCGCGTTCAGGTAGACGGCAAGCGTCGCCACCAGCGTCTTGCCTTCACCGGTCTTCATCTCGGCAATGGCGCCATCATGGAGGATCATGGCGCCCGTCAGCTGAACGTCAAAGGGGCGCATGCCGAGCACCCGCCGCGATGCTTCCCGCACGACGGCAAAGGCCGGAGCCAACAGATCATCCAGCGTCTTGCCCGCACTCAACTGTTGGCGGAACTCGATGGTCTTGGCCGCCAGCTCGGCATCCGAAAGTGCCTTGGTCTGGTCTTCAAGGGCATTGACAGCCTCGACCACGGATTTGTAGGAGCGAATGCGACGGTCGTTTGCAGAGCCGAAGAGTTTGCGGGCCAATCCGCCGAAGTTGACCATCTGAATGGTCCTTTCCCATCATCTTTTACTTAGGATTGCGATGCTCAGGCCGGAGTCTAAACCCGGCAAATAGCCCGCTACGCCCGGAAACTTTTCTAGACGCAAAGTCGCGTGACAGATAAGAGGGGGGTCGATTGATGTCAACGGTGGCTGCCGATACACAAAGGCCACATTCCGATGTTTGTGAAGGCTTTCCGGCCGGGGTCAGGCGCTTCTGAGACCGGCGTTCTTATTGTCGAAAGGTAACTTGATGTTGCGCCACAAATTCCTCGCCACGGCTGCGCTTGCTGTGGCGATTACATTCACCGGGTCTGCCTTCGCACAGGAGGATGCCGTCGTCGCCAAGGTGGGCGATATGGAGATCCGCCAGTCCGAGCTCGACCTGGCCATCGAGAACCTCGACCCTCAGCTTCAGCAGCTTCCTGACGAACAGAAGCGCATTGCCGCGCTCTCGGGCGCCATTGACGTCAAGCTGCTCGCTCAAGGTGCGGTCGACGAGGGCTTGAACGAAACCGAAGACTTCAAGAAGCGGATGGACTACATCGAGAGCCGCGAGCTGCACAACAGCTTCTTCCGCCAGCACGTGGTGAACAGTGTCACGGCCGAAGAGGTCAAGGCACGCTACGACAAGGAAATCGGCGAGCTTCCCAAGCAAGAGGAAGTCAATGCCCGCCACATCCTGGTGAAGACCGAGGAAGAAGCCGAGCAGGTCATCGAGCAACTCGATGGTGGCAAGGACTTCGCCGAACTGGCCAAGGACAAGTCGGAGGACTCCAACAAGTCCGACGGCGGCGATCTCGGCTGGTTCAGCAAGGGACGCATGGTTCCAGAGTTCGAAGAGGCCGCATTCGCACTGGAGAAGGGTGCCTATACGAAGACCCCGGTGAAGTCGCAGTTCGGTTTCCACGTGATCAAGCTGGAAGATCGCCGCGACGTCCAGCCGCCTGCGCTGGAGCAGGTTGAGCCGCAGGTTCGCCAGCTCGTGATGCGCGACAAGTACCTGGCTCTCATCGAGAAGGCGAAGGCCGAGCAGACGGTCGAGATTATGGACGAAGCCCTGCGTAAGGGATATGAGGACGTCAACAAGGCACCGGAAGCTGATCCCGCAGCGGGTGAAGCGCCAGCGCCCCAGCAGTAAGAGTTAATTGAAGGCCCGGTTTTCCGGGCCTTTCCATATCCAGTCTGGATTGATTGATGTCCGCTTCCGTTTCTCCGCTTGCTCCCAAGACCTATCCTGAAATGCCTCCAATCCGGGGGCTGCGAATGGCGACCGCCGCCGCCGGTATCAAGTACAAGAACCGTACCGACGTCCTGCTGATGGTCTTCGATCAGCCCGCAGCTGTTGCCGGCGTCTTTACCCGATCCAAATGCCCTTCCGCGCCAGTCGACTTTTGCCGCGCGAACCTGCCGCAGGGCGAGGCTCGGGCGGTGGTGGTAAATTCCGGAAACGCCAACGCCTTCACAGGATTGAAGGGCCGGGCTGCGACCGAGCTTACCGCCAGGTCGGCGGCTGCAGCCGTTGGATGTGGAGAAGGGCAGGTCTTTCTCGCCTCCACCGGCGTGATCGGAGAGCCGCTCGATGCGACAAAGTTTGCAGGTGTGCTTGGCGACATGCAGCGCGATGCGAAGCCGGAATTCTGGCTGGAAGCCGCCAAGGCCATCATGACGACTGATACCTATCCCAAGGTCGCGACGCGTTCTGCGGAGATCGGAGGGATCTCCGTGACCATCAACGGCATCGCCAAGGGGGCAGGCATGATCGCTCCCGATATGGCAACCATGCTCTCCTTCGTCGCCACGGATGCAGACATCGAGGCCTCTGTCCTGCAGCAGCTGCTTTCGGCAGGTGTGGAGCCGACGTTCAATGCCGTCACCGTTGACAGCGATACTTCTACCTCCGACACCTTGATGCTGTTTGCAACCGGAGCTGCAGCAGCCGAGGGGCAGCCCAAGGTGACGTCTGCAGATGATCCGAAACTTGCCGGTTTCCGTGCTGCCCTGAACGACCTCTTGAAGGATCTCGCCCTGCAGGTTGTGCGTGATGGAGAGGGTGCCCGCAAGATGGTCGAGATCACCGTGACCGGTGCGGAGAGCGACCAGGCCGCCAAGCGTATTGCCCTTTCGATTGCCAATTCGCCGCTGGTCAAGACGGCGGTGGCGGGTGAAGATGCCAACTGGGGCCGCATCGTCATGGCAGTCGGCAAGTCCGGCGAGATGGCCGACCGTGACCGCCTTGCGATCTGGTTCGGCGATGTGCGCGTCGCCGTCGATGGCGAGCGGGATCCGGACTATTCTGAAGCTGCGGCAACGGCCGTCATGCAACAGGAGGACATTCCGGTGCGTGTTGATCTTGGTCTCGGTCAAGGCCGTGCCACCGTCTGGACCTGCGACCTGACGAAGGAATACGTCGCCATCAACGGCGACTACCGGAGCTGACCGGGCATGCAGGCAAGCTTCTCCAACAGCAACCTCCCGCTTGTGCGCCGTCTCGAGGCCGTGGGGTTTCGCGCCTGGCCAGCGGCCACCGTCATCTATGACGGAAGCTGGCAGGTGCGTCTTTCCGGAGGGCATCCCTCCAAGAGGCTGAACTGCGTGGTGCCGCTCGACCCGTCGGACATACGTGATATGGATCTTCGCCTTGAGAAGGCGGGCAAGCGATTTCAGTCATACGGTCGCCCGCTCATGGTGAGGCAGACCCCGCTCGCGCCGCCACAGCTCATCCGTCGGTTGGCGGAGGAGGGTTGGGAACGCTTCGAGACGGTAAAGGTCATGACGGCGGATCTGGGACGTCCGGCCCTGCCGGACACGATCGATCATCTGCCGACCCATGACATGGGTCGTTTCGTGGATGCGAATCTGGCTGTTACAGGCGAGGATGCAGGATTGAAGCCCGCGCTCGCAGAAGTGCTGAGCGCCATCAAGCCGACAACCGGTCTTTTTGTCATCGAGAAGCCGCAGCAAGGGCCGGCCGCCGTAGCGCTTTGCGTTCAAGACAATGATCTTGCAGGCATCATGGAGTTCGCTGTGGCCAAGCGCTTTCGACGCCAAGGTCTCGGTGCCGAAATCCTCGCCTCGGCGCTCCGTTGGGCCCGGATCAACGGTGCCCGCAGCGCGTGGTTGCAGGTGCTCGAGACGAACGAGCCGGCGCTGGCGCTTTACAGGAAGTTCGGTTTCTCGGAAGCTTACGAGTATCATTATTGGCGCGAGACGACACGATGAATGACTCGCGTCGGCTCCTGATCGTCGCAGCTTGTGCCCTCGTCGACACCGATGGCCGCATCCTGCTTGCGCAGCGCCCGGAGGGAAAGTCGCTTGCAGGCCTCTGGGAATTCCCGGGTGGTAAGGTCGAGCCAGGGGAAACGCCGGAAGAAACGTTGATCCGGGAGCTCGAGGAAGAGTTGGGTATCGTCACGAAGGTGCCGTGTCTGGCGCCATTGACATTTGCCAGCCATACCTACGAGACCTTCCACCTGCTGATGCCGCTGTATATCTGCCGTCGCTATGAGGGGATCCCCGTCGGGATGGAGGGCCAGGCAATCAAGTGGGTTCGCTCGCGCGACCTTCGCTC
>JAEWOP010000121.1 GCA_023399635.1 Pseudomonadota bacterium | reverse complement strand
GCCCGGCGCTTCACACGGCGACTTCGATGGCCAAGACTTCTGGAGCGCTTTTGTGTCGAACGCGTCCGGCGACAATATGAAGAGCCGGATCGCGCAAAACGAGATTGTCCAGACTTCAACGAACGCTAACACTGCCGGGATGCGCAACTTCGTCCTCACCTCGTTGATCTCGATCACTTTTTTGGACAGTGCAACGTCTGACGCCGCTCGAGAGGCGGCTGTGACCCGGGCAACTACTTATATCGGGCAAGCCAATTCGGGTCTTACAAGCGAGCGTGCGTCTCTCGGTCTTTCGGCAGAGCGCGTAAAGAAGGCTGACGAGAGCCTTGAGGCGCAAAAGAACATCATTGAGACTCACCTCAACGACCTGGAATCTGTCGATGCCTACGAGGCATCGACGCGGGTCAAGGGGCTCCAGGCGCTGATCGAGACAGCCTACACCCTGACATCCCGCCTGCAGCAGTTGAGCCTGGTTAACTTCCTTCGCTGAAGAGGGAAGTTCGTGAAAATGAAGGATACATGAATGTACCAGTTTTCATATGCCGAGATCATGGAAGATGGCGTCGCTGACGCCAAGGACCGTGAACGGCAGGCGCTGGATCGATCAATAGAGCTTCTCACCGCCGCCATGAACGAAGGCGCCTACTCGCGCAAGTCGATCGAGGCGGTCTACTACACACGCCGTGTGTGGATCAGCTTGATCGAGGACCTCAAGCAGCCTGAGAACGAACTCGCCGCAGAATTGCGCGCCAATCTCATCTCGATCGCCATCTGGATCTTGAAGGAATGCGAGCGGATCAGGAAGCGCCAATCCGAGAACTACCAAGGCATCATCGACGTCACCACCATCATCAAGGATGGACTCAAATGAAAAGTACGCTGCGCATCTCGCTGAAGTCAGGCGAGCGAATCTTCATCAACGGCGCAGTTCTGCGCGTCGACCGGAAGGTGGCACTGGAATTCCTCAACGACGTGACGTTCCTCCTGGAAAATCACGTCCTGCAGCCGGAGGATGCAACAACGCCGCTCCGGCAGCTGTACTTCATCGCGCAGATGATGCTCATCAATCCTGAAGGGAAGGAGCAGTCGCTGGCTCTGTTCCGCAAGTCCGTGAGCATGCTCCTTAACTGCTTCCAGAACGAAGAGATCCTGGCGGAGTTGAAGCGCGTTGATGGCATGGTCGCCTCGGGAAGAGCGTTTGACGCGCTCAAGGCAATTCGAGCGCTTTATCCGACGGAAGACCGGATTCTCAGCAGCCAGGAAATCACACCCGCCACCATCGAGCAGATCCGCAAGGAAATCGCACCATGGCGGTAGATCCGGTCACAACGGCCGCCTCCAATCCTTGGGCCAACGCGGCCAAAACAACCAAGGACGCGGAAAAGGCGGGCTTGAACTACGACAGCTTTTTGCAACTCCTTATCGCTCAGATGAAGAACCAGGATCCGACCGATCCAATGGATGCCAGTGAGCAGATGTCGCAGCTGGCTTCGTTTTCTCAGGTCGAGCAGACGATCCAGACCAATTCACACCTGCGCAGCATGCTGCAGGCTGAGGCGCTGACGCGAGCGGGCGATCTTGTCGGAAAGTATGTCCAGAGCGCCGACGACAAGGTCATGGGCAAGATCAAGGAAGTCGAGGTCTATTCGGATGGCGTCATCGCCATCACGGACAAGAACGACAAGGTCCTGCTGCAGGCGGGCGTAGTGATCTCCGACGAGCCGATCGCCAAGAAGACGCCTGCGGACGAAGCCAGCGACGGCTCGACGGCCGGCAGCGACGGCGATACAACAGGCTGACACACCAAGGCCCGAATGATTCGGGTCGGAGCAGGCGACATGAACGAAGCCGACGCCCTGGACATCATGCAGGCGGCGATCTGGACCATTCTGGTGGCATCAGGTCCCGCCGTTCTCACGGCCATGATTGTAGGCGTGGGTATTGCGCTGCTGCAGGCACTGACACAGGTGCAGGAAATGACCCTCACCTTCGTGCCAAAGATCGTTGCCATCATGGTCGCAATCGGCGTGACGGCGCCCTTCATCGGCGCTCAGATCAATCTCTTTGCCACTCTCGTTTTTTCCAGGGTGCAGTCGGGCTTCTAGCCACCGCAACCCCATCCTCGCGCAAGCTTGCTTTCCTAGAAAGGTGCTGAACTGGCAGATCCTGTCTGCCCCATCTCATGAAGAGACGGATGCACCATGGCGCAACCACCTGCACTAGCAATACCCAAAGTCGCTCCCAACGGACGAGACATCGGCTTCGCCGCCGGCATCATTGCCATCCTGTGCGTCCTGTTCCTTCCGATCCCCACCATCCTGATCGACATGGGACTGGCATTCTCGATCGCCTTTTCGGTGCTGATCCTGATGGTGTCGCTGTGGATCCAGCGACCTCTGGACTTCTCGTCATTCCCGACCATTCTGCTGATCTCGACGATGGTGCGCCTGTCGCTCAACATCGCAACGACGCGCGTCATTCTTTCAAATGGAGCTCAGGGTCATGAGGCAGCGGGCGGCGTTATTGCAGGATTTGCCAGCCTCGTCATGTCGGGTGACTTCGTCATCGGGGTGATCGTCTTCATGATCCTCGTGACGGTGAACTTCATCGTCATCACCAAGGGTGCGACACGTATTGCCGAAGTCGGCGCGCGCTTCACCCTTGATGCGATCCCGGGCAAGCAGATGTCTATCGACGCTGACCTTTCAGCCGGGATCATCGACGAAAAGGAGGCGCAACGCCGCCGCTCGGAACTGGAGCAGGAAAGCTCCTTCTTCGGCGCCATGGATGGTGCCTCCAAGTTTGTCCGTGGCGATGCCATTGCCGGCTTGATCATCACCGCGATCAACATCTTCGGCGGCATCATCATCGGCTATTTCCGCTATGGGATGGAGATCGGCGAAGCTGCAGACGTTTTCGTCAAGCTCTCAGTCGGTGACGGTATCGTTTCCCAGGTGCCCGCGCTCGTCGTGTCACTGGCGGCGGGTCTTCTGGTGTCACGCGGCGGAACGGCCGGCTCCACCGACAAAGCGGTGCTCGATCAGCTGAGCGGCTATCCGCGTGCGCTTTTCATGTCGGCCGGATTGATGGGGGTGCTTGCTCTTGTCCCGGGTCTGCCGCTGCTTCCCTTCCTTGCGCTCGGTACGGTGATGGGCTTCGGCGCGTGGATTATCCCACGCCGGCTCGAGGCGGAAAACAAGGTGCGTCGGGAGGACGAAGAGAAGAAGGTCGTCCAGACCAAGGAGGCCGAGAAGGACTCCGTCAAGAGCGCGCTGCGGACAGCAGAGATCGAACTGGCGCTCGGCAAGCAGGTCTCCACCCGCCTGCTCGGCGCTCACCAGGAGCTTGCATTCCGCGTCGGCAAGATGCGCAAGAAGTTTGCGTCGCAATACGGCTTCGTCGTGCCTGAAATCAAGGTCACCGACGACATCATGATCCAGGAGAAGTCCTACCAGATCCGGGTGCATGGTACGACGATCGCGTCCAATTCGCTGCGCGTCGGTGATGTTCTTGTCGTCACCGGATCGGGGCGCAAGCCAAGCATCCCGGGCGACGAGATCCGCGAGCCCGCCTTCGGCATGCCGGCCGTGTCGATTCTGGAGACATTTGCAGAGGATCTGAAGCGCGAAGGCTTCCACCCGATCGACAACGTGTCCGTTGTGCTCACCCATCTGTCGGAAGTAATCCGCAACAACCTGCCCCAGCTGCTGTCGTACAAGGATGTGAAGGTCCTCATTGATCGCCTCGATCCTGAGTACAAGAAGCTGGCCGACGAGATTTGCTCGTCTCACATGTCCTATTCCGGGCTGCAGGCAGTACTCAAGCTACTGCTGGCGGAGCGGGTTTCGATCCGCAACCTCCACCTCATCCTCGAAGCCGTAGCCGAACTTGCGCCGCACGTGCGCAAGACCGAGCAGATCGTCGAACACGTCCGCATCCGCATGTCGCAACAGCTTTGCGGCGATCTGGCCGACAACGGTGTGCTGCGCGTGCTCAGACTTGGCACCAAGTGGGACATGATCTTCCATCAGGCACTGAAGCGGGACGCGAAGGGTGAAGTCGTCGAATTCGACATCGATCCGCGCAGTCTTGAAGAGTTCAGCGAGCAGGCGACGAAAGTTATCCGTGAATTCATGGACAGGGGCCTGCCCTTCGTTCTTGTAACCTCGCCCGAAACACGGTCCTATGTCCGGATGATCATCGAGCGGCTGTTTGCCACGCTTCCTGTCCTTTCCCACGTGGAGCTTGCCAAGGGACTCGAGATCAAGATTTTGGGCGCCATCTCGTGATGATCGACCCGTAAGGGATCGTACTGATGCTTCTCGACCCGCAAGGGACTATTCTCGCGCTTTTTCTGGCGTTCTGCCGCATGGGCGGCTGCATCATGGTGTTGCCAGGCTTCGGCAGCGCCCGCGTGCCGACAAACGTGCGCCTGCTGGTGGCCGTAGCGGTCTCCATCGCTGTCCTGCCGCTGCTCTGGGACATGATCTACCCGCGTGCGTCGTCGCCGGGTCCCCTTTATATCGGACTGATTGTCAGCGAAACGGCCATCGGGGTCGTCTACGGCCTCATCGCCCGTCTTTACACTCTCGGGATGCAGTATGCAGGCGCAATTCTCACGATGTCGATCGGCTTCACCGCGCCAGGCGGCGCAGACGTCATCGAAGACGTCTCGGAAAATCAGCTGACCAACCTCTTGAGCTTCAGTGCGCTTCTGATGCTCTTCATGCTGGATTTCCACCACGTGGTATTCCGTGCTCTGGTCGAGTCATACGCAGCGACCCCGCTCGGCGACGTGATCGACCCGCAGAAAATGCTGATCACGCTCACCGACACGTTACGCGCCACGACGGATCTGATGCTTCGGATCGCGAGCCCCTTCCTGATCTATGGGTTGATGTTTAACGTCGGGATCGGGCTGATCAACAAACTCGCGCCACAGATCCCGGTCTTCTTCATCTCCACGCCTTTCTTGATCACGGGCGGTCTCTTCCTCCTGTATCTGTCCATCGCCGCCTTCATCCGCCAATTTGCCGACGGCTTCGCGGCCGTTTTCCTGTCGTTTTGAGGGCGCTATGGCAGAGCTCGACCGATCCAAGAAGCTCAAGAGACTGGTGGCGGTGCAACGGCATCTTGAGGCTATGGCGGAAAGCGAACTGGCGGCAACCACGCGCCATCGTGCGGAAATCGCCCAGTCGATGGAGGAGGTTATCCATGCAATCGGTTCGCTGGAGCCGGTGCATCGACAGTTCTCACAACACTATGCCGAGCGCTTTGGACGGCTGACGATCAAGGAGCAGCAGCTCGAGAACGTGCAGCAGATCCAGGAAAACAAGGTGCTTAAGGAACGCACCAAAGCGGATCGGCTTGAAGAGCACATGAAAGAAGCGCGCGATCGGGAGGATCGGGAAGCCGCCGATCAGGCCATCTACGATCTCCTGGAGATAACGCTGTCTTCGCCAGCCTCCAGCAAGCTTCGCACGTCATAGTCCTGCCGACGGTATGACCGGTGCTTAGACAAGCGGACCCGGCATACGCACCAGTTCAAAATGTTGTTGTGGCACTGCAGCCTGATTGGCTCTGGCCACACCCATGGCGGAAGGAAATAACGTGGCAATCTCTCCTCCCAGCGACCTTGTTCTCGATGTTGTGCGGGCTGCGGACCCGACTGAGGTTCAGGCGGCGCAGGCGAAGCTGAAGGCAAACAAGGCAGCCTTCGCGGCAAACAGCCTTGCGGAAGCGGGTGCAGGCTTCGGTGCCGCAATGGATATCGTTTCCCAGCCGGCGACCAAGGCCGGTCTCGGCAATGCTGCACCCAGCAAGCAGATGGCGGAAATGCCTGAGGAGTATCGCAAGTTTGAAGCGAGCATCCTTCAGAATTTCATCAGCTCGATGCTGCCAAGCGACAGCGAGCAGGTATACGGCAAAGGCTCTGCAGGCGAATTCTGGAAAAGCATGATGGCCGAGCAGATCGCCGAAGGCATGTCGAAGACAGGCGGGGTTGGCATCGCCGAGCAGATGTATTCGCAGGCTCTGGCCAGAAGCGAGGGCAAGGTTGTCAATGCGGCCACGGATGAAGATGACCGCAGTCACGCCATGAGGCTGGTGACAGATTTCGAACGCCAGGTTCTCGGGCTTTCGGAAGCCAAGCAGAGTGAGGCCTGACATGACCACCAACGGGGCAGGAAATATGGAAGTCGTAACTCAGGATCACCGCATCAAGACTGTGCTCGGGCGGCTTGAAATGATCGTCGATAATGAAAACCAGCGGATCGGGAGCGACCCTCAGTTCGACCTCAAGGTCTCGAATGCCCACAAGAGCCGCTGCCTCTATGAACTCACCATGCTGTTTCGAAGCACTGATCCAGAGGAACTCGCAGGCGCCCACATCGACCAGATGCACACGCTGAAAGAGAAGCTGGCGCTCAACGCGCGTCGCGTCGAAGCCCATCTTCATGCGGTGCGCGCTGTGGCGGACATCCTCAAGAACGCCGCCCGCGATGCGGACGGTGATGGCACCTATACCCAGGAACAATTTCTCTACAGCGACAACTGATGCTGAAGCTTCTCCTCACTGGCCTCTGGGTCTGCCTCGTCACGCTCGCCGCGGTCTATTTCTCCGTGCAGATGTCAATTCCGACGCCTGTCGATGAGGAGGCCGCCAAGAAGGAGGCGCTTCAGCTCGTGCGGGGAGAGTCGCTGACAATCCCGGTGATCTCCAACGGTGTGATCACTGGCTACTTCCTTGGCCGCTTTTCCTTCACGATGGACAAGGAGAAGATCAAGGGCATCGAGTTGCCAATCACGGAATATACGACTGACCAGTTGTTCACGTTGCTGGTAGGAGAAAAGATGGTCGATCTGGGCAATCCAGGCGCTTTCGATCTTGAGGTGTTCCGCTCGCGCATCAAGGACGACATGAACCGGCGCCTCGGCGAGGGCGTGGTTGCTGAAGTCCTGGTCGAGCAGCTCGACTTCCTCTCCAAGGAAGACATCAGGACCAACGTTGCGCGCGAAGGCAAGCGACCGGTTCAGCCGACCAAGATCGTCGAAGGGGTTGTTGTGGAAGAGCCCGCCGCCGCCGCCGGGCATTGATCTCTGACGTATTGCAAGCGATCCACGGACCTAATTTAGGCGTCTCCCTTGCATTTGGCTGCTGGGCGAAGCTAAGGCATAGCCCTCAACGTGCTCGAAGATGTAGATCAGCTTCGGTTTGAACAAGGGGATTGGACGTGGCGCAAATCATCGATGGTAAGCAGGCAGCAGCATCGATCATTGAAACGGTGACCGGCGCTGCAGCCACGCTCGAACGCGAGACAGGTTTGAAGCCTGGCCTCGCTGTTGTCATCGTAGGGAACGACCCCGCCAGCCATGCCTATGTCAATTCCAAGAGCAAAATGGCGAAGCAGTGTGGGTTCAACTCCATTCAGCACAGCCTTCCTGAGGAAACAACGCAGGAAGATCTTGAAAGGCTTGTCGCTGAGCTCAATGCCGACCCCGCGATCCACGGCATTCTGGTGCAACTGCCGCTGCCGCGCCATCTGAACGCCGAGCCCGTCATCCAATCGATTGCTCCGGAGAAGGACGTCGATGGCCTGAATTTCGTCAACGCCGGCAAGCTCGCGACCGGCGATCTTGCCAGCGGCCTCATTTCCTGCACGCCCGCCGGCGCCCTTATCCTCATCAACAGGATTCACGGAACCGACCTCTCAGGTCTGAATGCAGTCGTCATCGGACGCTCGAACCTTTTTGGAAAGCCAATGGGGCTCCTGCTCCTTGCCAGCAATGCGACCGTCACCATGGCGCATTCGCGCAGCAAGGACCTCGCCGGCATCTGCCGCGGCGCCGATATCCTGGTCGCGGCGATCGGCCGACCGCACATGATCAAGGCCGAGTGGGTGAAGTCCGGCGCAACGGTGATCGACGTGGGCATCAACCGAGTCCCCGCTCCGGAAAAAGGCCACGACAAGACAAAGATCACCGGCGATGTCGCCTATGACGAATGCGCCGCGGTGGCAGGGGCGATCACCCCCGTGCCGGGCGGTGTCGGCCCCATGACCATCGCGATGTTGATGGCGAACACGGTGGTGGCGGCACATCGTGTCGCCGGCCGTCCGGGACCCAAATTCTGATCCGTCACCCGACCATTCTTTGCGATGGCCACCGGCTGGTGAGTGTTCCTGCGCTATGATCAAGGCGCTAAGCCGCCCATCCAGCCTCCTCTCCAAGGCAGATCAGCCCTTCTCGACTGCCCTTGACTCCCTGTGGAAGAAGAACACCTTACTGAAGATCAAGAAGCCGGCGCCCTCCGCATGCATGGTCGCCGGAAGAAGATTTCGGGGTAGGACACTAGGGAGAAGTTGAAATGAAGAGAGCACTCTTGATGAGCGCCGCTTTCGGCGTGCTGATCGCGAGCAATGCCGGAGCACAGGAACTCAAATTCGCGCCGGGCGAAGAGTCACGTTTCAACTGGCAGAGCTATGAAGATTTCAAGGCAGCTCATGGCGATCTGCAGGGGCAAAGCCTGACGCTGTTTGGGCCTTGGCGCGGTGAGGATGAGGTCCTTTTCAACAGCGTTCTGGCGTACTTCAATGCCGCCACCGGTGTCGATGGCCGCTACTCTTCCTCTGAAAACTACGAGCAGCAGATCGTCATCGACACGCAAGCCGGATCTCCACCGAACATCGCGATCATCCCGCAGCCGGGTCTTCTCACCGATCTGGCCGCAAAAGGCTTTCTGACGCCGCTCGGCGAAGAGACGGCAAATTGGGTGAAAGAGAACTACGGTGCTGGCGAAAGCTGGATCGGATACGGCACCTACAAGGGTCAGGATGGCGCTGAGGCTTACTATGCGTTTCCGTATAAGGCCGATCTGAAGTCACTCGTCTGGTATGTGCCAGAAAACTTCGAAGAGGCTGGTTACGAAGTTCCAGAAACCATGGAGGACCTGATCAAGCTCAGCGACCAGATCGTGGAGGATGGCGGCGTGCCATGGTGCATCGGCCTTGGCTCAGGCGGTGCAACCGGCTGGCCAGCTACCGACTGGGTGGAAGACATGATGCTGCGCACGCAGCCGGCAGAGACCTATGACAAGTGGGTGTCCAACGAGATCAAGTTCGACGATCCCGCAGTTGTCGAAGCAATTGAAGAGTTCGGCAAGATCGCCAAGAACGACGACTATGTCAGCGGCGGTGTTGCTGCGGTCGCCTCGACCGATTTCCGCGACAGCCCGAAGGGGCTCTTCGATATCCCACCGAAATGCTATCTCCACCACCAGGCCTCCTTCATCCCTTCCTTCTTTCCGGAAGGAACAGAGCTCGGCACGGATGCAGACTTCTTCTACATGCCGACCTACGCCTCCAAACCAGAACTGGGTACGCCGGTTCTTGGCGCAGGCACGCTGATTGCCATCACCAAGGATTCACCGGCTGCGCAGGCCTTCATCGAGTTTCTGAAGACCCCTATCGCGCATGAGGTCTGGATGGCGCAGACGGCATTCCTGACGCCATACAAGAGTGTGAACCTTGAGGCTTACGCAAATGATCAGCTCAAGCGCCAGGGCGAAATCCTGACAACAGCCACGACCTTCCGCTTCGATGCGTCTGACCTGATGCCTGGCAAGATCGGCGCAGGGGCCTTCTGGACCGGCATGATCGACTACGTCGGCGGTAAGGATGCCCAGACTGTCGCGACTGATATCCAGAATGCATGGGACGGCCTGAACTAACCGTCAAAACAGGGTCGCTCACATCCGTGGGCGATCCTGCAGGACAGGCTCGAAATAGACTAGACCTCACAAGGGGCTGAGGAGGGGACGGGATGGCATATCAGATGGTGTCGGCCATGGGGGTGGTCATCGCCGGCGTGTTCGCCTGCGCATTGTACTACTGGCTGTCGGACAAGCTTCTGCAATTCGTCTTCCCTGTCTCGGATGACAATGTTCAAGCGGCATCGCGCAACCTGAACCGCAGAAGCCTTGTGCGCCCCTGGCTCTTCCTCGGACCGGCGCTGATCCTGCTGGGCGTATACCTCGTCTATCCAGTGATCGCGACCTTCATTCTCTCCTTCTATGACCGTTCAGGAACCACCTTCGTCGGCCTCGCCAATTATCGATGGGCTTACTTCGACGCAGCATTTCGGCAGGCTATCTTCAACAATATCCTTTGGCTGGCGGTCGTGCCGGCGACCTGCACCTTCTTCGGACTGGTCATCGCTGTCCTGACGGATCGCATCTGGTGGGGCAACATCGCCAAGAGCATGGTCTTCATGCCGATGGCAATTTCATTCGTCGGTGCTTCGGTCATCTGGAAATTCATCTACGAATACCGCGGCGGCAATGAAACGCAGATCGGACTGCTCAATGCGGTTGTCCAGTTCTTCGGCGGCGACCCGCAGGTCTGGATCGCGCTGCCCTTCTGGAACAACTTTTTCCTGATGGCCATCCTGATCTGGATCCAGACCGGCTTCGCCATGGTCATCCTGTCGGCGGCTCTTCGGGGCATTCCTGAGGAAACCATCGAAGCGGCGGTGATAGACGGCGCCAATGGCTGGCAGATCTTCTGGAAGATCATGGTGCCGCAGATCTGGGGAACGATCGCCGTGGTCTGGACCACCATCACCATCCTCGTTCTCAAGGTATTCGACATCGTGCTGACGATGACCAACGGCCAGTGGAATACCATGGTGCTTGCCAACCTGATGTTCGATTGGATGTTCCGCGGCGGTGGTGATTCCGGGCGAAGCGCAGTGATCGCCCTTGTTCTCATGGCGGCGGTGACGCCCATCATGATCTGGAATATCCGCCAGGCGAATAGTGAGAAGGGAGGACACTGACATGGCGTCGATGTCGACGGGACTGCGGCGCGTCGGTCTGCCGCGTCTGTTTCTCCACCTCTCCGTCTTGCTGATCGTCATCCTGTGGCTGATCCCCACGATCGGGATCTTCGTTACGTCGATCCGTGACCGGGAGCAGATTACGACCTCCGGCTGGTGGACTGCGTTTTCAAGCTCCACGCAAACGCAAGCTGCGCGCCTCGCGGACCCTTCGGCGGCACGCCAGGAAGGTTCCGCCTATGTCATCACCGGCTCGGTGTTCGGCGAAAGTGGCGGCGGCACGGTACGTTACTTCGGCACGAGGGTGGCTGATCCGGCAGAATTCGAAGCCGGAGAAACGGCCGATCTTGGCGACGGCGAAACCCTCATCGTCAACGAGGACGGCTCCTACATCCATTCCAGCACCGTGCCCTTCGACGGCGAGCGCGGTCGCCGTGTCTATTTGGCAGTTGCGACACCTCCTGTCTTCACGACGGAAAACTACGAGACGGTCCTTACCTCGCAAGGCATCGGGCAGGCCTTCGTCAACTCGCTCACGGTTGCTATCCCATCGACAATTATACCGATCCTCATCTCAGCCTTTGCAGCCTATGCACTGTCCTGGATGGAGTTTCCTGGCCGCGCCTGGCTTATTGCACTGGTTGTCGGATTGATCGTGGTGCCGCTGCAGATGTCGCTGATCCCGCTTCTGCGCCTTTACAACGACGTCGGTTCCTTCTTCGGCGTGCCGTCGCGAAGTTATGTCGGGATATGGCTGGCTCACGCCGCCTTCGGCATGCCGCTCGCGATCTACCTGCTGCGGAACTACATCGCGGGGCTGCCGAAGGAGATCATCGAGTCGGCCCGTGTGGATGGCGCCAGCGATTTTGAGATCTTCATGAAGATCGTGCTGCCGCTGTCCTTCCCCGCTCTGGCATCCTTCGCCATCTTCCAGTTCCTCTGGACATGGAACGATCTTCTGGTCGCGATGGTGTTCCTGGGGACGAGCCGGGATGAGCTGGTTTTGACTGGCGCTCTCAATGCTCTTCTGGGATCCATGGGCGGCAAGTGGGAAATCCTTACGGCCTCCGCCTTCATCACCATCATTGTGCCGGTTCTGGTGTTTTTTGCGCTCCAGCGATATCTGGTGCGCGGCCTTCTGGCCGGATCAGTCAAGGGCGGCTGAATAGCTTTTACTTATAGGATTTTGAATGACCATTGTGGCAGGAAGCTCCGTCGCACCGGACAAGGACTGGTGGCGCGGGGCCGTCATTTATCAGATTTATCCGCGCTCATTCCAGGACTCCAATGGCGATGGCATTGGCGACCTGAAGGGCATTACTGCGCGTCTGCCGCATGTCGCCGCACTTGGCGCGGACGCGATCTGGATCTCGCCCTTCTTTCCTTCGCCGATGAGGGATTTCGGCTACGACGTCTCGAACTACACCGACGTCGACCCGATGTTCGGGACGCTTTCCGATTTCGATGGTCTGATCCACGAAGCCCATCGTTTGGGCCTGAAGGTCATGATCGATCTGGTGATGTCCCACAGCTCGGATCAGCACGCATGGTTCATCGAGAGCCGGTCGAGCCGCGTCAACCCGAGGGCGGATTGGTATGTCTGGGCGGACGCCAAACCTGATGGCACGCCGCCCAATAACTGGCTGTCGATCTTCGGCGGGTCTGCCTGGCATTGGGACCCGACGCGTATGCAGTATTACATGCACAACTTCCTGACTTCGCAGCCGGATCTCAACCTGCACAATCCAGAGGTCCAGGATGCGCTTCTGGAGATGACCCGCTTCTGGCTGAAGCGAGGCGTGGATGGCTTTCGGCTGGACACGATCAACTTCTACTTTCACGATCGCGACCTGCGTGACAACCCGGCGCTTGAGCCGTCGCGCCGCAATGCCTCGACGGCGCCCGCCGTCAATCCTTACAACTTCCAGGAGCACATCTACGACAAGAACCGACCTGAGAACCTTGAATTCCTGAGACGGTTTCGCGCCGTACTGGATGAATTTCCCGCGATCGCGGCCGTAGGAGAAGTCGGAGACAGTCAGCGCGGATTGGAGATCGTCGGGGAATATACGTCTGGTGGCGACAAGATGCACATGTGCTACGCCTTTGAGTTTCTGGCTCCCGATGCATTGACGCCGTCGCGTGTTGCCGAGGTTCAATCCGCGTTTTCCCAAGCCGCGCCGGAAGGTTGGGCATGCTGGGCGTTTTCCAATCACGATGTCGTCCGTCACCCAACCCGATGGGGTTCAGATGTCTTGGACCGTGATGCCTATGCCCGGCTTCTTTCTGCGATCCTGATGACCCAGAGAGGGTCGGTCTGCATCTATCAAGGCGAAGAGCTCGGCTTGACGGAGGCTGACATTGCCTACGCCGATCTTCAGGACCCCTATGGCATCCAGTTCTGGCCGGAGTTCAAGGGCCGCGACGGTTGCCGCACGCCGATGGTCTGGGATGCACAGGCACTGCAGGCCGGCTTTTCGACATCGGATAAAACCTGGCTGCCCATCCCGGTGGAGCATCAGCTGCGGGCGGTCAGCGCTCAATATGGCGACCCGGAATCCGTGCTGGAGCAGTACCGCCGCTTCCTGGCATTCCGGAAGCAGCATCCGGCGCTGGTGACGGGAGAAATCCGATTCCTCGCTTCGCAGGATCCGCTCCTGCAATACGCGCGGCTTGCTGGGAATGAAACCATCCTGTGTGTGTTCAACATGAGTCCTGAAGCTGCGAGTCTCGAGCCGCCGCCAGGGGATTGGGAAATGCTTGACGGACACGGGTTTGCGAGCACTGTGGAAGGCAACCAGATAAACCTGCCGGCTTGGGGGGCGTTCTTCGCCCGTCGCGCCTGACAGACAAGGGGAGGAAGCACATGACAGGTGTCGTACTGAAGGACATCCGCAAGGCCTATGGTCAGGTCAAGGTGATCCACGGGATCGATCTGGAGATCAAGCAGGGGGAGTTCGTCGTCTTTGTCGGGCCCTCTGGCTGTGGAAAATCAACTCTTTTGCGCATGATCGCCGGGCTGGAGACCATCACCGGCGGTGAGATGTATATCGACAACCAGCTGGTCAACGAGGTGCCGCCTGCCAAGCGCGGCATCGCCATGGTCTTCCAGTCCTATGCGCTTTACCCGCATATGACGGTCTACGACAACATGGCCTTCGGAATGAGGATCGCCAAGGAAAACAAGACCGAGATCGATCGCCGCGTGCGCGCGGCGGCCGATATCCTTCAGCTCACGCCTTACCTGGATCGACTTCCGAAGGCATTGTCAGGCGGGCAGCGCCAGCGCGTCGCCATTGGCCGGGCGATTTGCCGTGACCCGAAAGTGTTCCTGTTTGACGAGCCGCTCTCCAACCTCGATGCGGCCTTGCGGGTTGCCACGCGCATCGAGATTGCAAAGCTCAATGAATCGATGCCGGACACGACGATGATCTATGTTACGCACGATCAGGTTGAGGCCATGACCCTGGCAGATCGAATCGTTGTGTTATCCGCCGGCAGGATAGAGCAGGTGGGACCACCACTGGAGCTTTATGAACGCCCGCATAATCTCTTTGTCGCTCAGTTCATCGGCTCACCGGCGATTAATATTATTCCGGTAACGATTTCAGAGGCGGGCGAAGCAACGACGATTTCCCTTGCAGATGGCAAACACGTTCGACTGCCCATCGCCACGCCAGCCTCGGACGTTGGAAAAAGCGCAAGCTTTGGCGTGAGGCCGGAGGATCTCATCGTTTCCGCCAATGGCGATTTCCTCTTTGAGGGAAGGATTGGCATCGTCGAAGCGCTTGGGGAAGTCACACTTCTCTACCTCGAGGGTCTGGGCGGCCAGGAGCCAATCATCGCAAAGATGCCCGGTATCTTCACCGCCGGAAAGGGAGAAACTGTTCGTCTTTCTGCTCCAGCAGATAAGCTGCATCTTTTTGATTCAGAAGGAAAAACCTACCGCCGACCGGCATAACGAATGGTTAGGCTCAAGGTCCGGGACATTCACAGCTTTGTATTGAAGCGGGCAGAAGATACCCTCTGTTAAGCTAGCGCCAGTACCCTTTGCTCACTTCAGAGGGAGAGAGGACGTGGGCGTCCAGAACATTGGCAAAAACCATTTCCTGAACAAGGAAGAGTCTTTCATGTACGACCGCGAAACGCGGTTCCGGATGGAAGACACAATGAACGCCGCGCGTCTCGAATACACCGAAAAGGGTGTGCTCAACATGGCATCCCGTCGCTGTGATGTGCTGCGCATCTCCATGAGCGGCGCCATACTTGGCCTTCTCACCCAGTACAAGCTGCCGGAGCAGTTCTATCTGGACATTCCAGACGCTCGCATCGCCAAGGTGGGCTGCCTGCTGATGAAGACCTTTGCCAACAACACGATTGAAGTCCGCTTCCTAAAGCTGCTCACGCAGAAAGAGCTGGACCGCATCTTCGTCTTCAGCACCCATCCCGCCCATCGCGACAAGGTCCTCGACATCCGTTCCTGGTGATCGGGATCATCAGGCGAAGAAGACGCTCGCGCCCTGATCGGCGCGCCCTGCATAGCGGCGAAATGGCGCAAACAACTCGCGTCCCATGCCGAATTCATTGTCCTCCAGAGTGGCCTCGGCCAGTGGGCGCGTTGCGAATTCTGCAGCATCCACCAGAACCTCAAGCGTGCCTTTGACTGCATCCAGGCGGATCATGTCGCCATCCCGGATGCGGGCTATTGCGCCACCGTCGCAGGCTTCCGGCGTGACATGAATGGCCGCCGGCACCTTACCAGACGCGCCGGACATGCGCCCGTCAGTCAGGAGCGCGACCTTGTAGCCCCGATCTTGCAGCACGCCGAGCGGCGGGGTCAGCCGGTGCAGTTCCGGCATGCCGTTCGCCTTTGGCCCTTGGAAGCGGACGACTGCCACAAAGTCGCGGTTGAGCCGGCCATCCTTGAACGCGTCCTGCAGTTCCTGCTGGTCGTGAAACACGATGGCGGGCGCCTCAACGATGTGCCGCTCCGGCTTGACCGCCGAGATCTTGATGACGGCCTTGCCGATATTCCCGGCGAGCATCTTCAGTCCGCCGTTTGACTGGAAGGGGGCCTCTATCCGCGCCAGAACCTTTGGGTCGCCGCTCTCGTCCGGGATCGGCTGGCGGGCAACCGCGCCGTTTTCGCCAAGCTTGGCTTCAATCGTATAGGCTTCCAGGCCATGCCCGAAAACCGTCCGGACATCATCATGCAGCAGGCCGCCCTTCAGGAGTTGCTTGATCAGGAAGCCCATGCCACCGGCGGCATGGAAGTGGTTCACGTCCGCCAGCCCGTTCGGATAAACGCGGGCAAGCAGCGGCACGATGTCGGACAGTTCTGAGATGTCCTGCCACGTCAGGTGGATACCGGCTGCGCGCGCCATCGCGACAAGATGGAGCGTATGATTGGTGGAGCCACCGGTCGCATGCAGCCCAACGACGCCGTTGACGATAGAGCGTTCGTCGATCATTTCTCCAGCCGGCGTGAACTCGTTGCCGAGCGCAGTGATGGCGAGCGCCCGCTTTGCAGCTTCCTTGGTCAAGGCATCGCGTAGCGGCGTGCCCGGATTGATGAAGGAAGCGCCGGGCAGGTGGAAGCCCATGATCTCCATCAGCATCTGGTTTGAATTGGCTGTGCCGTAGAAGGTGCAGGTGCCAGGACCGTGATAGGATTTGGACTCGGCCTCCAGCAGCTCCTCCCTGCCAACCTTGCCTTCTGCATAGAGCTGGCGGATGCGCGACTTCTCGTCGTTTGGCAGCCCGGCCGTCATCGGCCCGGCGGGGATGAACACGGCGGGAAGGTGCCCGAATGTCATGGCTGCGATCATCAGGCCTGGCACGATCTTGTCGCAGACGCCGAGATAGACGGCCGCGTCGAACATGTTGTGGCTCAGCCCGATACCTGCGGCCATCGCAATGGCGTCGCGCGAGAAGAGCGACAGCTCCATGCCCGGCTGCCCTTGCGTAACCCCGTCACACATGGCGGGAACGCCGCCCGCCACCTGCGCGACGCCGCCAGCTTCGCGCGCCGCGTCCCGGATGATCTGCGGATAGGTTTCGAAGGGCTGATGCGCCGACAGCATATCATTATATGCGGTAATGATGCCGATGTTCGGTACCACGTCTGCGGCCAGATCAGCCTTGTCGGAGGGGGAGCAAGCGGCAAAGCCATGCGCAAGGTTGCCACAGGAAAGCACAGAACGATGCGGCCCTCGGGAAATGGCGCGACGGACCCGGTCGAGATAGGCCTCGCGGTGCGGCCTTGAACGCTCGATGATGCGGGCTGTGATTGCTTCGATGCTGGATTGAGCAGCCATGGCCATGTCCTTCGGTTCGGGAGCACCGGCTGGGAGCGGCAGTTGCCGCCGGATTGCTCCGGATGATTGCTTCGTCGTGGGGCTCAGGGAGCCCAGTAGATCTCCACCGGTGAGGCGGCGCGGTTGAGGACGGCGCGGATTGGCATCTCGGTCTCATCAGTGCCCGATTGCGCCTGCTTCAGAACATCCTTCTTCGCCTCGCCTTCGATGTGAAGCACGAGCAGCCCGGCATCAGTGAGGCTGGAGAAGGAAAAAGTGAGTCTCGGCTCGTCTGCGCCCTCGGCCTCCATCGGCATGACGCAACGCGGGCCCTCCGTGTCGAGAGCCTGGGTGAGGCGATCGCCATGCGGGAAGAAGGACGCGGTATGTCCGTCGCCGCCCATTCCGAGGATAACCACGTCGAGCGGGCTGCCGATGCGCGAAGTCTCTTGCGTTGCCGCCACAGCCGCGTCTTCGGCACTCGGACAGTCGTGGAAAAGCGGAATGAACTGCGCTGCCGCTGCCTCGTTCTGGAGGAGGTTTTGTTTCACCAACAAATGGTTCGACCGCGGATTATCGACCGGCACGAAGCGCTCATCGACGAGCGTCACCGTGACTTTTGCCCAATCGATCTTGCGCGTCGACAGCGCCTGGAAGAACTTCTTAGGGGTGGAGCCGCCGGAGACGACAAGGCTTGCACTGCCTTTCGCCTCAATGGCTGCCGCAAGCCGGTGGGCCGCCTGATCGGCGAGCTTATCGGCAAGTGTCGCTCCATCGGCGAATTCGTGCAGGGTCAGTTCTGTGGGTTCAAGCTTCATGCCAGGTCCGCCCGTCGCGTTCGATCAAGGCAATCGCCTGGCTCGGTCCCCAGGTTCCTGCAGTATAGCCCTGAACGGCTTGGCCACTGCTTTCCCAACCCTTGAGGATGGGATCGATCCACTGCCAGGCGGCCTCAACTTCGTCGCGGCGCATGAACAGCGTCTGGTTTGACCGGATCGTGTCCATGAGTAGCCGTTCGTATGCATCGGGATGCCGCACAGAGAAGGCCTCGGCGAAGCTCATGTCGAGCGACACACCGCGCAGGCGCATGCCGCCGGGGCCAGGATCCTTGATCATCAGCGATTGCTTGACGCCCTCGTCGGGCTGCAGGCGGATGATCAACTGGTTGGCAGTGATCCGTCCGGCCGCGCTGTCGAAGATGTTGTGCGGGATCGGCTTGAACGTGATGACAATCTCGGAAACACGGGTCGCCAGTCGCTTTCCTGTGCGGATGTAGAATGGCACACCGGCCCAGCGCCAGTTGCCGATTTCCGCCTTGATGGCGACAAAGGTCTCGGTGTTGGAAACGCCGCCTTCAAGCTCCTCCAGATAGCCTTTCACCGGTCCGCCCGAGGAGGCGCCGGCCCGGTATTGGCCCCGTACGGTTGCCTGTTCGACATTGGCCTCATTGATGGGTTTGAGCGCGTGAAGCACCTTAAGCTTTTCGTCGCGCACCGCTTCGGCGCTGAGGGAGGAGGGTACTTCCATCGCGACGAGGCAGAGGAGTTGGAGGATGTGGTTCTGCACCATGTCGCGCAATGCGCCGGCCGTATCGTAATATCCGGCACGGCCCTCGAGACCCACGGCCTCAGCAACCGTGATCTGCACGTGGTCAATGTGCTGGGCGTTCCAAAGCGGCTCGTAGAGAGCATTGGCAAACCGCAGCGCCATCAGGTTCTGCACGGTCTCCTTGCCGAGGTAATGGTCGATGCGGAAGATCTGCTCTTCCGGGAACACCTTGCCGATCGTGTCGTTCAGGTGAAGTGCCGAGGCAAGATCACGTCCGATCGGCTTCTCGACGACGATCCGAGTCTGGCTGGTGATCAGCTTGTGGTCGCGGATCTTCTCCGAGATGGGACCGAAGATGGAAGGCGCAACGGCCAGATAGAAGGCTCGAACACGATCCTTGCCTTCATCGAGCAGTTTCTTGAGCTTGTCCCACCCTTGGTCGGACTTGGCATCGACGGAAACGTAAAAGAGACGCTTGCAGAACCCCTCGACAGCGGCATCGTCGTATTCGCCCGGTTTGAGGTGCGTCTTCAGGGCCTCGCGTGCAAAGTTGCGGTATTCGTCGTCCGTGAGGGGGCTACGGGACGCGCCGATGATGCGGGTGGGCTCCAGGAACTGAC
>JAEWOP010000115.1 GCA_023399635.1 Pseudomonadota bacterium | reverse complement strand
GCAGGATAGAGCACCAGATTCCTAATCTGGGGGTCACGCGTTCGAATCGCGTCGGGATCACCATGAATGTCCATCGCTAGACAAAACTTCCACTCTCGCCAGCCAAAGCGGGGTTTGTCGGCGGGATAATCTCGGACTCCAGCAGCAAGATAAACATCTTGATCAAGCAGGTCCTGTTCGCCTTCAGACACTCGGGGTGAACGACCTTCCGCTCGCCACGATGCGCCTCGCCTTCAATACCTACAGAAGCAGCCCTTTCCCGAAGCTCTCGACTCTCCTGCTTCAGCTAGCCTGCCTTGCTTTTCCGCTTTCTGCTGGCGCGTTTTGATGTAGGATCTGCACGCCCTGGGGGATCTTTTGGGCGATCGAAGATTGCGTCCTTGAACAGGACAATTGCGCATCCGGCAGCAGCCTTGGGGGGACTAATCGATGTCTAAGCGCGCGTTCTTCAACGTTCTAATGCTCCTTGGTTTCACCCTGGCCCTCGCCTCGCCCATGGCCGCGGCCGAAAGGCGGGTCGAGATCATCCAGGACGGGGATTACCTTGGCTTCGATCTGCGTACCGTCAAGAATGTGAGCCAGGCCCAGTGCGAAGCCGCTTGCGTCGGCGACAGCCAGTGCCGTGCCTTTACCTACAACGTCAAAGCGCAGTGGTGCTTCCTGAAGTCCGACCACGGCCAGCTCAATACATTTGCCGGTGCAATTGCGGGCAAGATCGTCGAGATTGCTGCCGAGCCGGATATTGGCGCACCACCGCGACTTTCATTCGTGTCGGAGGACCTGCTGCAGCAGGCGCGCGAGCAGAAAGACGGGCTTTCCCTCGGCGACAACCAGCAGGGTTACGGGATCGAGAGCCTCAAGGCCATTGCCCAGGACGAGCTTCTGTCGAACAGGCTCGATACCGCTATCTACAACTACAAGGGTGCTCTTTCCCTGGCGCCTGACGATGGTGCACTCTGGCTCGAGCTCTCGCGAGCCGCTGGCACTGCCGAAAACGACGCTGCCGCCGACAGCGAGGCGACGCTTGCGGCCATCAATGGGTATCTGCTTTCGCGCACGACGCAGGGGCGCGCCGATGCGCTTGGCTTGCTTGGAGCCGCGCTCGCCAAGCAACAGAATTACCGGCAGGCGCTCAGCGCCTACAAGGAAAGCCTGGCGCTGGTGGGCGCTCGAACGGCGCAGGCTGCTTACAACGACCTGCGAGAGCGGCAGGGTTTCCGGGTCACCGGTAACACCACGGATGCCGACAGCGGTAATCCGCGCGCGTGCGTCCAATTTTCCGAGCCTCTGGTGAAGGCGGGCGTCGATTACGCGCCGTTCGTCACGCTTGATGGCCAAGCGCCGAAGGCGATGGAAGCCAAGGACAACCAGATCTGCGTTGAGGGACTGACGCATGGCCAGCGCTACAAGCTGTCACTGCGCCGCGGCCTCCCCTCGTCTGTCGACGAGCCGCTCACGACGCAGGTCGATCTTGACGGCTACATCAAGGACCGCTCACCGACGGTACGGTTCACGGGCGACAGTTTTGTCCTGCCGTCCACGGCCCGGCGCGGCATCCCGATTGTAGCAGTCAACACCGACCGCGCAGATCTCAAGCTCTACCGTATCGGCGACCGCAGCATCGCGCCGCTGCTGACGACGTCCGAGTTTCTGACCCAGATGAGCGGCTACAGTGCCGATCGTATCGAGCAGGAAAATGGGGAACTTGTCTGGCAGGGCACGATCGATCTTGTGCAGGAGTTGAACAAGGAAGTCGCCACCAGCTTCCCTGTTGACGAGGCATTACCCAGCCGCAAGCCTGGAGTTTACGTTCTGACAGCGTCCGCCGCCAATGCCGTCAGCCAGGAATGGGATAGCAAGGCGACGCAGTGGTTCGTGGTCTCCGATATCGGCCTCACCACCTATGCCGGCACCGACGGATTGAATGTCTTTGCCCGCTCCCTTGGATCAGCCAAGCCGATCGCTGGCGTCGATCTGCAACTTCTTGCCAAGAACAACGAGCTATTGGGCACGGCAACGACTGATGCGGATGGTCGCGCCACATTCACTGCAGGCCTGATGCGTGGTTCGGCGGCAATGGTGCCGGCAGTGCTGACTGCCCGTAAAGGCGATCAGGCCGGCGGCCAGGACTATGTCTTCCTTGACATGACGCGCGCCGGCTTTGATCTCTCCGACCGCGGAGTGACAGGCCGTCCGGCACCGGGAGCAATCGACCTCCTTTCCTGGACCGAGCGCGGCGTCTATCGGCCAGGGGAAACGGTGCATGCCAGCGCTTTGGCGCGCAACGTAGACGCGACCGCAATCGAGAACCTTCCGCTGACCTTTGTTTTCCTGCGTCCCGATGGCGTCGAAGACAGGCGCATGTTGAAAACCGGTGAGATCGGCGGCTACACGCTCGACCTGCCATTGCAGGACACCGCCATGCGCGGCACCTGGACGATGCAGGTCTTCACGGACCCGAAGGCATCTTCCATTGGTGAAAAAACCTTTCTGGTTGATGATTTCGTGCCCGATCGCATCGAGTTCGACCTCACCAGCGGGGCAAGCGAAATCGTCACGGGCGAACCCATCCCTGTCAGGATCGAAGGTCGCTACCTCTACGGCGCGGCTGCAGCCGGACTCCGTCTTGAGGGTGAGATCGCTCTAACGCCGACCCGAGAGAACGCTGCATTCCCAGGCTATCAGTTTGGACTTGCCGATGAGGATGAGACTGAGACAGTCCGCATACCGCTTGATGCTCTTGGCGTGACCGATGAGGACGGAGTGGCAGTCTTCGACGCGGACATCGCTGAGCTACCTTCTACGACCAAGCTGATCGAAGCCGATATCGCCGTCCGGATGCAAGAGGCCGGCGGCCGCGCAATCGAGCGCCATCTTTCGCTACCCGTAAGGGCAGACGGCTCGCGTATCGGCATCAAGCCCGAGTTCTCAGGCGACCTGCCCGAAGGTGCGGTCGCGAATTTCAGTGTCATTCTGGTGGATGACGCCGGCGCCAAACAGGCGGCGCAGGACCTTTCGTGGAAGCTTGTAAAGGTCGAGCAGGATTATCAATGGTACCGTGAGGGCAATTCCTGGCGTTACGAACCGATAACCCGCACCGCACAGGTGCTGGACGGAAAGGTCGAGGTCACGGCGAATGCGGGCAGGATTTCCGTTCCTGTCGGGTGGGGGCGCTATCGTCTCGAGGTCGAAACGGCCGAAATGGCGGGCCCCGTCTCGAGCGTGGAGTTCGACGCCGGCTGGTTCGTCACGGCAACCTCAACGGAAACGCCTGACGCTCTGGAAATTGCGCTCGACAAGCCGAGCTACAGCGTGGGCGATACCGCCAGGCTCAAGGTCTCCTCACGTTACGCTGGAGAGCTGCTGGTGACGGCAGGCTCGGAAGAGCTGATTGCAGTGAAAACGACAACTATCTCCGAGGAAGGCGGCGAGATAGAGATTCCGGTAACCGCAGAATGGGGATCGGGGTCCTATGTGACGGCGACGCTCTACCGGCCTGGAGAAGCGCGTGAAAGCCGTATGCCGATGCGGGCAATCGGCATCACCTGGCTCAAGGTCGATCCAGACGACCGCGATCTTCAGGTCTCCATAGAGGCTCCGGAAAAAACTCTCCCGCGCCAGCCGCTCGACATCTCCTTGCTGGTGGAGGGAGCCGGGGCCAATGAAGAGGCGTACATCACCGTTGCTGCCGTGGATGTTGGCATCCTGAACCTCACCGGCTACGAGCCGCCGGCGCCGGATGACTGGTATTTCGGTCAACGCCGCCTGGGGCTTGAGATCAGGGACATCTACGGCCGCCTGATAGATGGTTCGCTCGGAGCAACCGGGCGCCTGAGAACCGGTGGCGACGGCGGCAGCATGGCACTTCAAGCGAGCCCTCCAAAGGAGAAGCTGGTCGCCTTCTTCTCCGGGCCCGTGAAGCTTGACGCCGAAGGCCGCGCCTCCGTTTCGTTCGACATCCCTCAGTTCAACGGCACCGCCCGGATCATGGCTGTTGCCTGGTCGAAATCCGGCGTCGGCCATGCGGTGAAGGATGTTGTCATTCGCGATCCAATTGTCGTGACTGCCAGCCTGCCCCGTTTCCTCGCCCCCGGAGATGACAGTAACCTGAGGCTCGATATTGCCATCACCGATGCTGCCGCCGGCGTCTATGATCTCACCATCACGACCAACGACGCGGTGGCCATCGGACAAAGCGCCATCCAGCCTGTGGAGCTGGCCTCCGGTGGCCAGGCAAGCGTGACACTGCCGCTGGTGGGTATCGAGCCGGGAGAAGGCATCGTCTCGATCAAGCTGACCAATGCATCCGGTCTATCGGTGGATCAAGTACTCAACATCCCCGTGCGACCAGCGGCCATGCCGGTGACCGAGCGTCGGTTGGTCGATCTGCAGCCTGGTACCAACCTTATGGTGGATGCGAACCTGCTTGCAGACAGCATTCTTCAGGGTGCCTCTGTCAGCGTCAATGTCAGCCGCTCGAACGCCTTCGACATTCCGGCGTTGCTGATGAGTCTCGATCGCTATCCTTACGGCTGCGCCGAGCAAACAACGAGCCGGGCGCTGCCGCTTCTCTACCTCAGCCGCATGGCGGTTCAGAATGGGCTTGCCGAGGATGCAGACGTCAAGCAGCGAGTACAGGACGCGATCTATCGTGTCCTGTCTTTCCAGGCGTCCGCCGGCAGCTTTGGCCTTTGGGGCCCGGAAGGTGCGGGCAGCGACCTCTGGCTCGACTCCTACGTGACGGACTTCCTCGCTCGCGCACGCGAGGAAGGATATCAAGTGCCGGAACAACCGCTCGTGCAGGCTTTGGAAAACCTGCAGAACACTCTGGTATATACGACCAACGTCCGCGATCAGGGTAGCCAGATGGCGTATGCCCTGTATGTGCTGGCCCGCAACCGCAAGGCTGCAATCAGCGACCTGCGGTATTACGCGGACACAATGCTCGAGGACTTCCAGACGCCGCTCGCCAAGGCTCATATCGCTGCGGCCCTGTCACTCTACGGCGATGAGGAACGGTCCCGCGCGATCTTCAACCAGGCCTTGCAGATGTCTGAAGTGGCTCAGCTCCATAAGGTAAGCCTTGCCCGTTCGGACTACGGCTCGTCCTTGCGCGATGGTGCTGCCGTATTGGCGCTCGCTGCCGAAAGCCGGCCGGTACCGCAAATCGTCCCGGCCTTGGCAGATGTCGTCGCCAACGAATGGCACGCAAAGAAACACACGAGCACCCAGGAGCAGACCTGGATGCTTCTTGCCGCGCGCGCCTTGCAGAATGGTGACGAGAGCCTGAGGCTCAATGTCAATGGTGCGGCCCATACCGGGGCTTTGATGTCGCAGATCCCGGGGGACGTCTTGCTGGATCATCCGCTGGATGTGCGCAATGAGAGCGAGAACGTGTTGTCAGCAGCCATCACAACTGTTGCAGCGCCATCCCATCCGCTGCCCGCTGGCGGGGAGGGTTTCGAGATCACCCGCACCTACTACACAATGGCGGGCGAGGAGGTGAATGTCAGTGAGGTGCAGCAGAACGAACGCTATGTTGTCGTCTTGAACATAACCGAGACCAATGACTGGCCGTCCCGCATTATCGTCACCGACCTACTGCCGGCCGGCTTCGAGATCGACAACCCGAGCATCGTAAACAGCGCCAATCTTGCAAATTTCGACTGGATCGAAGACGTGCAGGCCGCCCACACGGAGTTCCGCAACGATCGCTTCGTTGCCGCCTTCGACCGTAGCCAGGGCGACAATCGCCAGATCACGCTTGCATATGTCGTGCGCGCGGTGACGCCGGGCGTCTACGCCCATCCGGCGGCACAAGTCGAAGACATGTACCGTCCGCAGCTCGCCGCCCGCACTGCAACGGGGTTGATGGAGGTGGTTGCCGCTCCTTAGCGGTGGCGTGCACAATGAAGAGGCGCTGGAAAGCTATCGTTGGTTTCGGCACCAGCCTCGCTCTCACGGGGGTGCTGGCTGCGGGGCTCAACATTGCTGATCGCGCCTACCCACCGCCGCTCGAAGCTGCAAACATAGCCTCGGCGGAAGTGCTGGATGCGAATGGCGAACTGCTCAGGGCATTCGCGACACCGGAAGGACGTTGGCGGTTGCGGACCGAGGTCGATGACGTCGATCCGCGCTTCCTCGATATGCTGATCGCCTATGAAGATCGCCGCTTTTACGATCACGCAGGCGTTGATCCCATGGCCTTGGGCCGCGCAGCGTTCCAGATTCTCACCAACGGCCGGATTGTTTCGGGTGCCTCTACACTCTCCATGCAGGTGGCGCGGCTGATCGAGCCGCGCGAACGGCGATCGCTTTCTGCTAAGTTGCTGCAGATCGTGCGGGCGATCCAGATTGAGCGGCGCCTCACAAAGCAGGAGGTTCTTGAGCTTTACCTGACCCACGCCCCGTATGGCGGAAATCTGGAGGGGGTGCGGGCGGCAAGTCTTGCCTACTTCGGAAAAGAGCCACGGCGACTGACGGTATCCGAAGCAGCCCTTCTTGTCGCGCTGCCACAAGCTCCTGAGGCCCGAAGGCCAGACCGTCATCCGCGCTTGGCGCAGTCAGCGCGCGAACGTGTCCTAAGCCGCCCGGCCGTGGCAGACGTGACCGGTCAGGGCGAAGCAGAACGAGCCTCTCTTGACCCGGTGCCGCGGCACCGGTTGCAACTTCCCGCCCATGCTGCGCATCTGGCCGAAGCGGCATTGCGCAAGCATCCAGACGCGCAGGTGTATCGCAGCACATTGAAGCGGAATATTCAGCAGACGCTGGAGGACGTGGCGCGCGAGGCATCGGCAAAGCTTGCGCCGAAGGTGTCGCTTGCCATCGTCATGGCAGATGCCACAACTGGCACCATTGTCGGCGAGATAGGCTCAGCAGATTATTTCGATGCCAGTCGGTCAGGGTGGATCGACATGACGCGCCGATTGCGCTCGCCCGGCTCGACGCTGAAGCCGTTCATTTATGGGCTTGCGTTCGAACAGGGACTGGTCGCCCAGGAAACGATCATCGAGGACCGCCCGGCGGACTTCTTCGGCTACCGCCCCAAGAATTTCGACATGAGCTACCAGGGCGACGTGACGGTGCGCCAGGCTTTGCAGCTGTCTCTCAACGTGCCTGCGGTGAGGCTTCTTGAGTCGGTGGGGCCGTCGCGGCTGATGATCCGTTTCCGGCGGGTAGGCGTGCGCCCTGTCCTCCCTCCCAATGAGGCACCCGGCTTGGCGATCGGACTGGGTGGCGTCGGGATCACATTGAAGGATCTGGTGCAGGCCTATGCCGCGCTGGCAAACGGTGGCCAGCCCGTTCGACTCGGCAACGGCCTTGATGAAGAGCCGGGACTGCTTGATCGCGAACCGCTTCTGGAGCGCCAGGCAATCTGGAGCGTCACGAACGCACTTTCCGACGTCCTTCCCCCAACCGGTAACCGCAAGATCGGAATCGCGTACAAGACTGGCACCAGCTACGGATACCGCGACGCGTGGTCCGTGGGGTATGACGGCCGCTACGTTGTTGGGGTCTGGGTGGGGCGGCCAGACAATGGCGCAGTACCGGAGATCTCCGGCTATCAGACCGCGGCACCCATCTTGTTCGAAGCTTTTTCCCGCTCTGGCGTTGCCATCAAGCCGCATGCTCCAGCACCGCCCGGCGCTGTTCGGCTGGCTCAGTCCGAGCTGCCGGTCGGCCTGCGGCGATTCGCGGTAACAGCGAGCGGGTTGATCCGGACGTCCGGAGGGGATGCAGCACCCCAGATCGTGTATCCGCCTGAAGGCGCCAAGGTTGATCTTGGGGCGCGCACGGGAGAAATGTCACCCCTCGTCCTGAAACTGCAAGGTGGCCGCCCCCCCTTTCGCTGGCTCGCCAATGGCAGGCCATTGTCGGGTACTTCGCGCCGTCGCACGAACGAGTGGCAGCCCGAAGGTGCAGGCTTCTCCACACTCACCGTCATCGACGCAGTCGGACGGGCAGCCAGCGTAAAGGTTCTGGTGGAATGAGTGGTCCTCCACTCACCTATCAATTAGCCGGTCTCAGCACCGTTTGTTCCGGTGGCGTTTCTTCCCGAGGGGCGGGGTTTTCTCAGCATCAGGACGACAAATGCCAGCTGGCACGCCAGATCATGCAGGACACTGGATCGCATCGCCCTCGTCAGCAGAAGCTCATTGTTCTCTCGCTTGAGCACCTCCAGCCTTTCTACCCTGGCGACGATAGCAGTAACGTGAGCCCGGCTGACACGATAAGCGCGAGATGTAGCCTTGCGTGAAAAGGGCACCGAATAGGTTGAAGTGCCCTCCGGCGGAGCGCGCTCAATGATCTCAAGCAGCATCGGGAGGCCGGCGGCATGGCTGGCAAACAGCGTCATCTCTGGACTAAACCTCACCCTTTGAGGTGCGGCCATCACGCGGCTCACGCTCGTCAGGAGCGTCCTCAAGACGAGGGGTTGGTCCTCTGGTGAGGAATGGGTGGTCGCTTCTTCTCTCCATCGCGCACTGGCAGCCAAGAATATGCGCGCGATCCCTTCGATCGCTGGCGTCAACCATCCACAGAAAGACCAAGGGCGCTCACGACTGTCCCGGCGGGGCGGATGGTGAACCGCCGCGCCCGCCCATTCCAGCCAGTCAATGAGCGAGCGTACGCGGCGACTGGATGCCCATCCGTGCGCAACCACGACGGCTTGCACTGCCGCCAATGTGAACTTCCCATCACCTTCTTCGGCAATGCTGAATGCAACCACGATGATCGCAAACGCGCCAGCGTCGCCCATGGCTCGTACCAGCCTCGGCTCGTTTCTGAAGATGGAGGGAATGCCTCTGCAAAGTACCGAGGCAGCTTCGTTGAAAGCGTCATCCTTCAGGAACTGCCTGGCGAGAGACAAGACGACGGCTGGAGAAACAGGTTCAGATGATGCAGCAATCTCTCGTCCCTCCTTCCGCCAGATCACATCAGCAACGCCATCTTGCAGGTCGGGTAATTTCGCAAAGATGAAGATGGTGGCTTGCTTTAAGCGATGGGGTTCGGGGGTCCAAGATCCAGTGCGCGGGAGAATGGTCGCTGCAGCAGATTATGGCGCAGGATCAGCGACGGTCAGATCACCGTCTTGATCCACACCTGCCGGAGATGAAGCGGTTCCCAGATGTGTGCAGTTTGTTGCACTCCTCATAACTTGTACGTGTGTCACTGTTTATGCACGTCTTTAGGTTGTTTCTACTTCTAGTGGAGCGGCGCCGGAAGCGCATCATCGGAGGAACACTCATGTCAAACTATGTTCTGATCTGTCACGGCGGCATACGCGAGCATTCAAGCTTTTCCTTACTCGATCGCCAGGAGGTGCAATATCGGGGTAATTTTGGCGCGCCTCTTGGTTACAAAACAGCGCTAGCGATCTGGAATGCGATCAAGGCTGACCCGACGGTAAGTGACCACGAACTGGCGAGAGGCATTGCAAATTATCACCCGCAGGACGTCCTCCGTGGGCCCGGAACATTCGCACCCGATCTGGACCTGTCAGGTGATGACGCCATCAACCTTTTCATTATCAACCTCAACACCAGACGGTACATTGGCCTCGGCTCGGCCTGGGAAACACGCCTAAGCTCCCTTGTTCGCCATCTTGGGAGAGGTGGTGGCAGCTTCTGGTTGAACCTGTTGTGCTGCACCCAGATGCCGGAAGCCGGGATATCACCGCCGAGTGGGGCGCACCTGGTGGCGGACTTCAGCGAAATCATCTGACTCGCCGTTCTTTAGCCACAGGTCGTCTTGGGGTTCTGGATCTGGCGTAGTGAGCACGTGTCGCTCGGCCTGAGCCTTCAGCCTCTTCATTTTTCGAAATTCAGCCAGCGTCGGCTCCGGCTGTGAGTGTCACGCTCAGCTCCTCCTGCGCGGAGAGCAACAGGAGCGTGGCAGCGCACGATCACGCCCGCCGCCCCTGCCGTTCCAACAAAAGAGAGATCCATCATGGGCATCCGTCAGTATCTTCATTCAGCCATCATCGTCCTCCTGTTGCAGGCAGCGGCATTGCTCGGCCCACTGGGGACAGTGGCAGCAGCGGCCGCGCTTTCCCCCGAACAGACTGCCGCCTATCACGCAAAGCTGACGCAGGCAGAGACGACGCAAGAGTCGCTGTCGCGCCAAGCTGCCTGCCTGGACGGGTACCTTGCAGAACTGGAGGCTCGAAGCAAACAGCAGGAGCTCTTACTCGCGGCGGCGCGACGCCGAGAAGCTCAACTCCAGTCACAAGTATCGAGTGGCTCAGAAACGGTCCGGTTGCTTGAAATGGAAGCCGCGGCCGATCTCGACAAGTTCGAGGCTGCTCGACGCGACTTCGAACGCGCTCGTCAGGAGCAGCAGGAACAGCTCCACAGGCTTAACGAGTGCAGGAAATGGATGACGTTTCTGTCCGCTCTCTGCGACGCCGGAGACAGAGCCGTCAAGGACCTCGGCTGGATGAGGGATGCCGAAGCTGACATGCGCGTAACGGGCGACCGCCTGCGGCAAGCGGAGAACCGCTTGAACGGAGCCCGCAACCAGGTGGTCCAGAGCGAGATAGCCCTGTCTCAGGCCCGGCAGGAAGCCGCAGCCAATCGGCAGGCGATCGAGCAGAGCGAGAGCCTCATCTCCAGCGTCAAAGCAACCAGCAGCAAAATCCACATCAAGGTTCAGGACTACAACATCCTCGTGGGCACGTTCAGAAGCACGCTCCACGAGGCCGCAGAGATCGACACCAGCGACGTTCGCATGCGCACGGTGGATCGTCTGTCGTCTGAACTTGACGCCCTTGTGTCGGCAACTCCGGCTTTCATCGCCTCCGCTGAAGGCGACCTCCCGGACGAGGCCAAGCAGAAATGCTCATTGTGAGCACTCCCCCCTCAACAACGACGAGAAAGAAGGAGCTTAAGCCATGCCTGATATCGCAACCTTCGAAAGCCGCGAAGTCAAGATCAACCTTGCCATACAGAACGACGTCGACACCATTCTCTCTAAACCCGGCTTCCAGCTACCGAGAGCCGATGCCGGCATCGTGCAGTCTTATGTTCAGAAGATCCAGGGAACGTATGATGTAGAGCGCGCCAAACGGGACACCGATAACGCGATTGACCTCCTCTACATTGCCTACAACACCACGCCGCAAGAGGAAGGCGACGTACGGGTGAGGATCAGCGGCCTGATGAACAAGCTGATCACGACGCAGCAGCAGAGCGAACTGACGATGCGGGATGCGATCGCCGCTGCCAATAACATCGGCAAGTTGCTCAGTGACGCATTTCCGGACTGGCTGGATATTCGCGAAGGCAATGATCAAGCAGAGATCAAGAGCTTCGTCTCCAAGGATCTCATCACCCTTGCAAAGACCATCCGGGACAAGGCTTTGACCGTACGCGACAGACTGCTGGTCATCGCATCCACCTATGACGAAATCATTCGCGGTACGGCGGAGACCACCGCCAAGAGCGAAACCGTCCTGAGCAACAGAATTGCGGACTAGAGGGCGATCGAAAAGGAGATCAACGAGGCCAACGCGAAGCGCGAGCAGTTGGACGCCCTGGTGAATGACTTGAAAAGCCAGGTCGCCGAATTTGAGAAGAAAGCGCGCGACTACGAGCAAAGAGCAAACACCGCAGAACAGCGTGCCTTCGTCATGTCCCTTGTCAGGATCGGCGCGCAGATGATCTCCATCGCGGTGCCGGCAATTGCGATGGTAGCCGGAGGCCCCGCTCCCATGCTCGCCTCGTCCCTTGGTGGCCTCCTCGGTGGGCAGACGGGAGCACAAGGCGGGCAAGCAACTTCTCAGGAGAGTACGGGCGCCGGTCCCGGCAAAGACAACACCGCAGATTCCGCCCGCACCCAAACCAAGCTTTCCGAAGGGAAGGCTGAGCTGAAAAAGAGTGAGGACAAGAGAGACGCGCTCAAGACGGAAATCAAGACGCTGGAGGATTCCAAGGCGAAGCTTGCGGCGCAGTCAGGTGGTGCAGATCCAGGCTCGGGAAAGGCCGCAGAAGTCGCCGAACTGGACAAGCGCATCGCGGCCAGGACGGCGGAGTTGAAGGCTCAGGAAGAGGCAATCGCCAAGCAGAAGGAGATCATCAGCAGTCTGCAGGCTTCGCTTGACGCACTCGACAAGGGGTTGGGCAAGCTTACAGAAGAACAACAGCAGCAGGCTACAAGCTTGCGTCAGATCCAGATGCAGATGATCGACAAGGCTGAAGCTTACGAGAAGGAGCGCCGTACTCAATCGGCAGAACTGATCAAGATCACCGCGCTGCTCAAGGGCAAGCGATCGGAGGACGAGACGCTACAGCTCACGATCAGATCCTTGAATTTGAGCCTCACCGCACTGAAGCGAATGAAGGAAATTGTCGAGGAAATCGCCTTCTTCTTCAAGTCGTTCGCGGACTTCATGCAGAGTATCGCAGACGAGGCGGATCACCAGGTGACGAGCATCGACAACGTTGCCCAGTTGGAGACGATCCGCAAGAACAGGCTTGCCCAACTCGTCAGGTCCGTCGACGAGTTCTTCATCCGACAATCGGCCCAGTGGAACGCCGTGACGATTGTTTCAGACAGGTTCAACAAGAGTTTCGCTGATGGCTGGTCGAAGCTGAACAAGCTGAGCGGCGAATACATCACCGGCGACAAGCTGAACGCCTATCTGCAAACCGCCTCCGCAAGACTTCAGGCGATCGTCGCCGAACGAGAAGCAGCGTCTGACGCCAAGATCGCGTCCCTGAACGCTTACCGCGAGAGCCTGGCAAAAAGCGCCTGACAATCCCGCCGCGACGCTCGGCCCTGCTCACCGAGGGCGGGGCCGGCTGGGTAGCCCAGAAGGGACGACACTTCGCCCCCTCATCCATCGGCGCAACGGCGATGGTCGCGGCTGCGATGCGAGCATCCCTGACACTCAACACATGGAGATGAAAGATGAGAGAAGTTCAAAATCCTCCAGCTCTGACTGCTCAAGAGACGCCTGCTTGGTGTTTCGCCGCCGCTGAAGTCATGGTTCGGCGATACTATGGGCTGCAGGAAGCAACACAATACGCGATCGCCAGGCGGAGCCTCGAAGCTCTTGCCTCGCTTGATCCTGATGTTCAAGAGGCCTGGGAATTAGCCGCGGTTTTGGACCAGTCTGGCCAAGTCGATGAGAACAACGGGAGAAACATGAACAGCCATATCGTGCAACTTGTGCGAACGCGGTGGAACGCGTTCGATAATGCTGCAACGGGCGGACGCTTCATCACAGGCCTCACAACCGACATGGTCCGCACAGAAATCGACAACAACCGCATCTTTGTGATTGGCAATGCCATCCACTACTACGTTGTCTACGGATATTCAGAGGACGGTGAGGTACTTCACCTTCGCGATCCCTGGCCATCGGGACGAGGTGGAGAGAGGACCCGGATTACGCTGCGGGAGCTTCAAAGCGTGCGAGGCAGCGTCGTGATCTTCTTCTAGATGCCGATGTAGGTGACGGCATGGCTTAGCCGGTCATTGAGACAAACAGGTTCTCAGCGCAGGTTCAACACTTCGCTGAGAACCTCATCGCTTTCGGTCTCCTGGATCACAACGCCATACCAGCCAAGCCCATCGTAGTCTTCGTAGCCAAGGGTTCTGGCGAAGGCGACAATGGCGCCATTGCGGTCATAGTAGCTGCCCTTGTCCTCATCGTTCTTTTTCTGCAGGGCAAAATGCGTGAACATCAGCGCCGGCCGGTTTGAGGCAATCACTCGGCTCTTACCGTCAAGCAGCAGGATCGTTGTCTTGTCAGCAACCTGCGGCGGAAGATTAGCTTCCTTATCAACAATCCCCTGACCTTGCGCCTGCCAGTCGAAATAAACACCAAGCGTACCGAGCAGTTCTCCATCAAGCTTGCCCCCGTCCCGAACACCGGTGGCGTAGACAAGAACGTGGCGCCCACCATGCAAGGAGCTTGGTTTTACTTCATCGGCGACATAATCGTCTCCGGACCGGCAGCGACGTGCAGCGGCAAACCAGGGGTCGGCGGCAAGCGAACTTCCCATGATCTGCTTTTGGTAAGCAGGATTAGCGGAGGCGATCACACGGCCGTTGAGATCCGTCAGCACGAGGTCGAGGTAGACCGTATAGAACCGGTTGATGACGCCAAGGCGTTCTGCCGCAAAGCTCGCCGAGTGCGCGTCGGGATTGACGAGAGCTTGCCAGAGTGCCGAGTCCGTTGCCCACCAACGCACATCCGCCGTGCGTTCAAAGAGATTGCGGACAATCAGCTGAACCAGCGTTTGGGCGCGATCGGTCAGTCTCACGCCTTCCATCTCGTCCACAAGCGAATCCGCCATTCGACGTCCAAGGCCAATGCGCCCGAGCACCCTGCTCTCGAACTTATTGGCGATCTCGGTCGCTGTTTGCGCCAGCCGCTGTACTTCGTTCGCGACGACCGCAAACCCTTTTCCCATCTCCCCGGCGCGCGCCGCTTCGATCAGCGCGTTGATTGCCAGAAGACGGATCTGTTTGACGACCGTGCCATTGTCGCTGCTGAAGCGCTCCAGCTCGCGGCCAATACCTTCGGTGACAAGCCGCATGGTGCGCGGTGTGGCAGCCTGCTTGAACTGGTCTGATCTTGTCGCCAACATGAATCGCCCGCATCACCGATCATGAACAGAGATATTTTCCTGAAATATACTTGCGGATCACAGTTAAAATTTAATTTAAATACTGTAAGACTATTCCTTGAGCAGATGCATAAAATAACGACACGGAAGTTGCTTTGAGAATGCTACCTCACCTTGGCGCATGCGCTACCGCGTGTTCACCGAGACGCACATGTTCCCTTCGGAACCCGAGACCAATCAAGCGTCCGGCGACATGCGCAAGCACAGGCAGGCGAGCGATGCCGCGAATGAAGGCGGGCGGGCCTGTTCGTTTCTTGGCGTCCCCCTCACTTTCTCGCCGGCTGCTTCGCATCATCAGTTGCAATTTCTGGGTTGCCTTCGTCGGAAAACTCCGGCGCCTTTCGACAGCCGCAAGATCGCCGTCCGTCAGTTTCCCTTCCCGTAGCGGACGGGAAAGGATGTTGGCAGCTGCGACTGCATCCTGGATTGCGAGATTGACACCCACGCCTCCGATCGGCGACATCGCATGCGCAGCGTCACCGATGCACAGAACCCCAGGCCTCCACCAGCGCTTCAGCCGATCAATACGGACGGTGAGCAGGCTGACATCGTCAAAGCTTCTTACTTCCCGCACGCGGTCGGCAGGCAGTGGCGAAACTTCATTCACCAGTTGGTGAAAAGCCTGGATACTCCCATTGCGCATTTCCGCAAAAGTACCTCTGCGTACAACAAGCCCACACTGCCAGTAGTCACCACGGTTGATGAGCACGAGGCCCTGACGGGGTCCAGCATGGCCCATCGCCTCGACGGGATCTTCTGGACTGCGGGTTAGCTTCATCCAAACCACCTCGGTCGGCACCCCGAATTGCTCAACTTCGAGGCCGGCCTTCTGGCGCACGGTGGAATTGCGGCCGTCGGCACCCACGACAAGATGCGAACGAATGACGCGTTGACCCTCCGGTGTGGTGACGATCAGCCCCTCAATCCGATCCCCTTCCTGGATCACTTCCGAGACCTCAGCCTGCATCAGCAGCCTGAAGTTTGGGTACTGGTTCGCCTTCTGGGTCAGGAAATTGAGAAAGTCCCATTGTGGTAGAAACGCGATGAAGCGGCTCTTGACCGGAAGGCGCGAAAAATCCGCGATAGTCACATGGACGCCGCCAATTTCAGCAGTCAATTTCGGGGCTTTGGTGTGAGGCAATTGCAGTAATTCGTCCAGCAGACCAAGCTCGTGCATGACTTCAAGAGTGGAGGGATGGATTGTGTCGCCTCTGAAATCACGAAGGAAGTCACCATGCTTCTCGACCACAACCACATCAACACCCGAGCGGGCCAGGAGGTAGCCAAGCATGAGGCCTGCCGGTCCACCGCCGGCAATGACGCACGCAGTGTCGATCACCTCTGCAGTCCCTTCCATGTATCTTCTCCTTTCAGCCCTGGCGGCTATTGAGCAGTGGCCGATGATCAGACGCGAGATGCTAAGATAAGGTGGTACGGAGTTAGCGCCTCTCGGCCATCCAGATCCCTTGTACCGTCCCGCTTTGACCTGTAGAGGTTCGGCAACACCACCAACGGAATGATCTCATGGCAGCAGGCACCGCCAGGAAGCGTCGCATCACCATTCTTGGCTCGACCGGCTCCATTGGGGTCAATACCTTGGATGTCATCAAGCAGCTCGGGGGCCGCGACGCATTCGACCTCGTAGCCATTACCGGCAACAGCAATATTGCGCTTCTGGCGGAACAGGCAAGTAAGTTTGGCGCCGCGATGGCCGTGACAGCCGACGAGCGTCAGTACGATGCCTTGAAGACCGCCCTCGCCGGAACCGGCATCAAGGTGGCTGCCGGTCGCGAGGCACTCTTGGAGGCTGCCACGGCAGATGCCGATTGGGTGATGGCCGCCATTGTCGGCACGGCAGGGCTGGCCCCGACGCTGGCCGCAGCGCGACGCGGCGCCGACATCGCGCTCGCCAACAAGGAATGTCTGGTGTCTGCCGGCAATCTATTCGTCAACGCCGTCAAGGACGGTGGTGGGCGCTTGATCCCAGTCGACAGCGAGCACAGCGCCATTTTCCAGTGTCTCGAAGCCGACCAGCACCATGCGGTAGAGCGCATCGTGCTGACGGCCTCCGGCGGACCTTTTCGAACCTGGACGCGAGAGCAGATGGCGGATGTCACCGTCGACATTGCCAGGGCCCACCCGAACTGGTCCATGGGCCTGAAGATCTCGATCGGCAGCGCGTCCATGTTCAACAAGGCGCTGGAGATGATCGAGGCCAAGCATCTCTTCGATCTTCGCCCCGATCAGATAGAAGTGATCGTCCACCCCCAGTCGATCATCCATTCCATGGTCGGCTACACAGACGGTTCGGTGATCGCCCAGCTGGGTGCTCCTGATATGCGCACCGCAATCGGCTATGCCCTCACCTATCCAAACCGTCCGAAACTTAATGTCGAGCGGCTGGACTTTGCCAAGCTCGCACGTCTGGATTTCGAGGCGCCGGACGAGGTTCGTTTTCCAGCTCTGAGGCTGGCGCGTTTGGCGCTTGAGCGTGGCGGTCTCCAAGGCGCAATCATGAACGCCGCAGAAGAAGTTGCTTTCGAAGCTTTCTGTGCAGGCCGTATCGGCTTCCTTGCTATGGCGGACATCGCCGAGGCCGTGATGGAAGCCATGCTGGATCAGGGCGAACCAGCAACGATCGAAGCGGTGTTTGCTGCCGATCACGAAGCCCGCCGACGGGCAAGCGAGTTCATCACGCAAAGACCAACGGCCGCATAAGCGGCCATTGTTCGTTCAGCTAACGGAACGATTACGCGACGGCGCGAGCGAGTGCACAACGAGCCCAGAGCTGGTGCAGCGAACCCACCAGGTGCTCGAGATCGCCATCAGAGTGCAGCGGCGTCGGCGTGATGCGCAGACGCTCGGTCTTGCGCGGCACCGTCGGGTAGTTGATCGGCTGCACACAGATATCGAACGAGTCCAGCATGATATCCGATATCCACTTGCACTTGGCGGCGTCGCCGACCATCACCGGCACGATATGGCTTGGGTTATGCATATGCGGGATGCCCCGGGCGTCGAGCAGCGAACGCAGCTTCTTGACGCGGTCCTGATGGCGGATGCGCTCAAACGGGCTCGCCTTCAGGTGCTGGATCGACGCAATCGCACCGGCGGCCAGCGTTGGCGGCAGCGCGGTGGTGAAGATGAAACCGGAAGCAAAGGAACGGATGAAGTCGCAAAGCGCCGTGGAGGCTGCGATATATCCACCCATCACACCAAAGGCTTTGCCGAGCGTACCTTCGATGATCGTCAGGCGATCCATGAGACCTTCCCGTTCGGCGATACCGCCGCCACGAGGGCCGTACATCCCGACCGCATGGACTTCGTCGAGGTAGGTCATGGCGCCATATCGGTCGGCGAGATCACAGATATCCTTGATCGGCGCAATGTCGCCGTCCATCGAATAAACCGACTCGAAGGCAATCAGCTTCGGCGCTTTAGGATCCGCAGCTGCCAGTTTCGCCTCAAGATCGTTGAGGTCGTTATGCTTCCAGATCACCCGCTCGCATTTTGCGTAGCGGATGCCTTCAATCATCGACGCGTGGTTCAGCGCATCGGAAAAGATGATAAGACCGGGGATCTTCTGACCGAGCGTACCAAGCGTCGCCCAATTGGAGATATAACCTGATGTGAAGACGAGAGAAGATTCCTTGCCATGCAGATCGGCAAGCTCCTGCTCAAGACGAACATGGTAGTGGGTCGTGCCAGAGATATTCCGGGTGCCTCCCGCACCCGCGCCACAGTGATCAATCGCCTCTTTCATGGCTTCGATCACGGCAGGATGCTGGCCCATGCCGAGGTAGTCGTTCGAACACCAGACCGTTACTTCGCGGGGACCGTCCGGCGTGTGACGCGTGGCTCGCGGAAAACTCCCGCGATGTCGTTCGAGATCGGCGAACACCCGATAACGGCCTTCCTGGTGAAGACTGTCCAGCTCGCTCTTGAAAAATGCCTCGAAATCCATGTCACACTCCAGAACCTGATTGGTTTTGGTTTCTTGCTCGCTTTTCGTCAACCCTGCAGATTGGAATAAATCCAGACTGCGGCAATTGGACGTTTCGCGCGGCTCCCGTTTTCACCTAACCCGCAGGCGCGGCCACAAACTTGATCCACATCAAGCAGAGGGAGGAAAAGCGGCAAGAACGCCTTCCTCCCCATGACTCATCCCGCGGCGTTCACCGCACGCTTGGTCATCACCTTTACCAGATTGGCGCGATAGGCGGGTGTGGCATGCATATCCGACAGCAGATCCTGAGGATCGACCTCAACGCCGGCGACGGAATTCGGATCCCAATTGGAGGCCAGCGCCGCTTCCAACCCACCGTGGCGGAAGACGCCGTTGCCGCCTGCCCCTGTGACCGCCACTCGGACACCGTCCGGACGTTTCGCAACGAAAACCCCCGTCAGCGCGTACCGTGACGCAGGGTTTGCAAACTTGGCGTAACCCGCTTTTTCCGGCGCCTCGAATGTGACCGCGGTGACCATTTCGCCGTCTTCGAGCGCGGTTTCAAACAGCCCGACAAAAAAGTCGTCCGCACTGATCCAGCGTCGGTCGGTTATGATCGTCGCATTCAAGGCGAGTATTGCCGCAGGATAGTCCGCCGCCGGATCATTGTTTGCTATGGAGCCGCCGATCGTGCCCATATGCCGGACATGAGGGTCGCCGATCATGCCGGCGAGATGGCAGATCGCGGGACAGATCGCCCGCAGGTCCGCCGACCCCGCCACCTCGGCGTGCGGCGTACCCGCGCCGATCCGTACATTGTGGCCTTCCACGGATATACCCTTCAGATCCGGGATATGCCGAAGGTCAATGAGGTCGGAGGGAGCAGCCAATCGCTGCTTCATCGTTGCAATCAGCGTCATCCCTCCGGAAAGATAACGCCCTTCCTCATGCTGTCCCTTGAGTTTGACCGCCTCTTCCACCGATGAAGCACGGTTATAGCTTGTAGCAAACATGGCGCATCCCTCCTCAGTTCACGGCGTGCATGGCCTGCCAGACCCTCATCGGGGTGGCGGGCATCCTCAGGTCGTTATTCCCGATCGCATCGGTGATCGCGTTGATCAGCGCTGGCGGCGAACCAATCGCACCGGCCTCGCCACAGCCCTTGATCCCCAGCGGATTGCTCGGGCAGGGCGTGTTCTGGTGCGAAAGACTGAACGACGGCAGATCATCCGCGCGTGGCATCGCATAGTCCATGTAGCTCGCCGTCAGGAGCTGGCCAGATTCAGGATCGTATCGCACCTCTTCCAGCAGCGCCTGGCCTATGCCTTGCGCAAGCCCGCCATGAACCTGCCCCTCGACAATCAGTGGATTGATGATGTTGCCGAAGTCGTCCGCAGCAACGAACTGCACGATCTCCGTCTTGCCCGTCTCCGGATCCACTTCAACCTCAGCGATGTAGCAGCCAGCCGGGAAGGTGAAATTGGCCGGGTCGTAGAAGGCTGTCTCCTTCAACCCCGGCTCCATTCCCGCCGGGAGATTGTGGGCGGTATAGGCCGACAGTGCCACCTGGAACCAGGGCACAGTCTTGTCGGT
Source organism: Pseudomonadota bacterium (assembly GCA_023399635.1). Classification (GTDB taxonomy): domain Bacteria; phylum Pseudomonadota; class Alphaproteobacteria; order Rhizobiales; family Rhizobiaceae; genus Neorhizobium. The sequence continues at coordinate 21,550 of JAEWOP010000115.1, read as the reverse complement.
ACCGGCGACCTTCAACTCGCCGTTTTCGATCACGATGTCGCTCTCATCTGCTTCCATCATGTGGGCGGCGATCTTCTTCGCCTTGGCCTCGACCTTGTCGAGCGCCTTCACGACAGCAGACATGCCCACCGCTCCCGAGCGCGATCCATAGGTGCCCATGCCCATCTGCACCTTGTCCGTATCGCCGTGGACGATGTTGACGCTGTCGATCGAGACTCCCAGCCGCTCTGCGACCAGTTGTGCGAACGTCGTTTCGTGACCCTGACCATGGCTGTGGGAGCCTGTCAGAACCTCGATCGTACCGACTGCGTTGACCCTTACCTCGGCGGACTCCCAAAGCCCGACACCCGCGCCAAGGGAACCGACGGCGGCCGACGGCGCAATCCCGCAGGCCTCGATGTAACAGCTCATGCCGATGCCGCGCTTCATTCCGCGCCCCTCTGCCTCGGCCCGGCGTGCCGGAAAACCATCCCAGTTGGCCGCCTGCATGGCCGCAGACAGGGAGGCTTCATAATCCCCCGCGTCGTAGTTCATGATCACCGGCGTCTGATAGGGAAAGCTGCGGATGAAGTTCTTGCGTCTCAATTCAGCAGGAGAAAGTCCAAGCTCTCGCGCCGCCGTCTCCATCGTCCGTTCGAGAAGATAGGTCGCTTCCGGGCGCCCGGCCCCGCGATAGGCGTCAACCGGCACCGTATTCGTGTAGACGGTGCGGACATTGGCGTGGATGGCCGGGATTGCATACTGGCCCGACAGCAGTGTCGCATAAAGATAGGTGGGCACCGCCGAAGAAAAAAGCGACATATATGCGCCGAGGTTGGCGATGGTATCGACCTTCAGCCCGATGATCCGGTGATCGCTGTCGAACGCCATCTTGACCTTCGAGACATGGTCGCGACCATGGGCATCCGTCAGGAAGGCTTCGGTCCGATCGGAGGTCCATTTCACGGGCACTCCAGTCTTCTTGGAGGCCCAGAGACAGACGATCTCTTCTGGATAGATGTAAATCTTAGAGCCAAATCCGCCGCCCACGTCGGGCGCGATCACGCGAAGCTTGTTTTCCGGCGCGACATTGTAGAAGGCGCTCATCACCAGCCGCGCAACATGGGGGTTCTGGCTGGTGGTGTAGCAGGTGTAGTGGTCTTCGGCACTGTCGTAGATCCCAAGGGTCGCCCGCGGCTCCATCGGGTTTGGCGAAAGCCGATTGTTGTGGATCTCAATCTCTGTGACATGCGCAGCCGATGCGATGGCCCGATCGGTTGCTTCCGGTTCGCCGATCTGCCAGTCGAAGATCAGGTTTCCGGGTGCTTCAGGGTGGATCTGCGGCGCTCCCGCCTCCAGGGCCACGACGGCCTCCGTGACAGCCGGCAGTTCTTCATAATCAACGACAACCGCCTCGGCGGCATCGCGCGCTTCAGCGGAGCTTTCGGCAACGACAATCGCCACGGCATCGCCGACATAGCGAACAGTGTCCACGGCCAGCGGACGCCAGGCGCCCATCTTCATCGGAGATCCGTCCTTGGAGTGGATCATCCAGCCGCAGATGAGGTTTCCGATACCGTCGGCTTGCAACTGCTTGCCGTCCAGCACGTCGATCACGCCCGGCATCTCCCGTGCCGCGGACGCGTCGATCCCAGTGATCCGGGCATGGGCGTATGGGCTCCTGACGAAATAGGCATGCTTCATGCCCGGCACCGTCATGTCGTCGGTATAGCGACCCTTGCCCGTCAGAAACCGTCTGTCTTCTTTGCGGGCTACCCGCGCACCAATTCCTTCAACACCCATTGTCTTCTCCTCCACAAATGAGCGACCACGACCAGGCATCCGCGATCGGGGCTAGAACACACCGGCCATTGACCGGTCGGATTGCTAGCCCGCCGCGTTCATCACTCCGCTGCCTGACGGGCAGCGCCGTGTATCTCCTCATTGGCGGCGAGCACCGCTTTGACGATGTTGTGGTAGCCGGTGCAGCGACAGATATTGCCTTCCAGTTCATGGCGAACCGTTGCCTCATCAAGCTTACCAGCGTGGCGATTGATCATGTCGACAGCCGTCATCACCATTCCGGGCGTGCAAAAGCCGCATTGCAGGCCGTGATGCTCCTTGAACGCAGCTTGTACCGGGTGAAGCTCCCCCTGCGCGGCGATGCCCTCGATCGTCGTGATCGCTGAGCCTGAAGCCTGCACTGCAAGAATGGAACAGCTCTTCACCGAATGCCCGTCCATATGGATCACGCAGCTGCCACACTGCGTCGTATCGCAGCCCACATGGGTACCCGTCAGGGCAAGCTTGTCGCGGATGAAATGCACGAGCAGCATGCGATCTTCGCACTCACCGCTCACCGGTCGGCCATTAACCGTCAGCGTCACTTTCGCCATCATGGTCCTCCTCGTGTCTCCTCCAGACACAGGCTCATCATTCGCTTTTTTGCACGGCTGATCAACCTCTAGTTTGGAGGCAAACCTGTGCCATTCCCTTCGGCTATGACGGCACCTTCCAACGCACATGCCTCTCTCAAACCACTGCGCCCGACTTAACCTGAAGCGTCTGGACATCCCGTGAGGTAAGATTATGGTTTGAACGATGTGCTGCTCGCAAAACCATGGGCGAAGGTTAGCCGTCAGCCATTACTGTCTTCACACCCCTGGAGGATCCACATGAAGAAAGCTTGCATGCTCATGATCGTCGCCCTGTCTGCTGCGGGCTGCACCCAAACGGAGCGCGGCGCCGCAATCGGGGCTGGCACCGGTGCAGTCATTGGCGGCCTCGCTACCGGCAATGTGCGCGGCGCAGCCGTCGGAGCCGCCATCGGCGGCGTATCGGGTGCGGTCATCGGCTCGGTCGCCGAGCAACCCGGCCAGTGCTATTACCGCGACCGGTACGGCCGCCGCTATATCGACGATTGCCCCCGCAGATACTGATATCAGGTCAGCTTCTGCCGCAAATGTTGCTCCGGAGCACCCTCCGGGGCAATTTTCGTCATCAAGTCTCTAAGATTAGGGAAAAGTGGTATTTTCCCTCGGTGTTTGACGCTACATAGGCAGCCCGAAGTGACGACAACATCGGTATTGGCAGGCGAAGAGTAGCTTGAACGGGCGTATGTTCAGATGTGAGGCAGGAAGTGCCGCAAAGTTCAGGCGAACGGCAATGCTTGCGGCCTCTGCTGTGACCCTCGCTCTGTGTTCCGTATCCGAGGCTAACGCTCTTAAGCTTTTCGGCATCACACTCTTCGGAAGCGAAGAAGAGACGATCGAGGTCATTAACCCGGTCAATTACACTGCAACAATCGACACCGGCACAGAGGACAAGGATCTCGCCGAGAGGCTGGAGAATGCTGCTTCGCTTGTCAATGACGCCGAGCAGCCCGCGTCGGGAGACCTCGGAATCGTCGTCAAGGCGCGGGAGGATCGCGATCGCCTCGTTGCCGTTCTCTACGAAGAGGCCCGGTACGGCGGAACAGTGCGGATCACCATAGATGGGCAGGACCTCGATCAACTTCCTGTAAATCCCACCTTTGACCATTCCCGACCAGTGCCAGTGGCCATTGCTGTCAGCCCCGGCCCCACCTTCACCCTGGGGTCTGTTCGTTTCGAAGGCGACGCCGCCGGCCGCAATCCCGCCGACTACGATCTGATCGTCGGCGAACAGGCAGGCTCACGCTTGATCCTGAAAGCCGGCGAACAACTCCTCGTCGATGTAAAGGCAGAGGGCCGGCCACTCGCGCAGCTGACGGAACGCCAGGTTACGGCGGACCATCCAACAAGAACGGTTCACGTGGTGATGGGAGCAATCGGCGGTCCGGTTGCTAATCTTGACGCCGTGGCGGTCAAGGGTGCCAGAACTGTGGAGCCGGATTTCATTGCCCGTTACTCCCGCCTCGACAAAGGAGATCGCTATTCACCGGAGCAGTTGCGCAAGGCATCAGAGCGGCTTCGTGAGCTCGGCGTGTTCTCCAGCGTTACCATACAAGAAGCTGACGCGCTGACGCCGGCTGGAACACTACCTCTCACCATCGAGGTTTCCGAAGGAAAGCATCGGTATTTCGGCCTTGGTGCTCAATACTCGTCGCTCGACGGTGCTGGTCTGCAGGGCTATTGGGGACACCGAAACCTGTTCGGTGAGGCTGAGAGCTTGCGAATAGAGGCGCAGGTCTCCGGGATCGAGGCGACAACGGAGGTGGAAACCTTCAACTATTCAGCCGGCATCACCTTCATCAAGCCGGGGGCGTTCGTTCCGGAGGCGACGTTCGAAGCCAGCCTCAAGGCCATGAGCGAGAACCCAGACAGCTATGAAGCACAATCGGTGATTGGGTCCGCGGCCATTTCCTACGAGCTTAATGAGACGGACGTGCTCAAGGCTGGCGGAGAGATTGCCTGGATCAACACCGACGATGCTTTCGGTAAAAATGAGTACCTGACATTCGCCCTGCCTGTATCCTTCGAGCGCGACGCGAGAGACAACAAGTTGAATCCGACTGATGGCTACCGTGCCACCGTTGCCGCGAGCCCAACCTACGAGGCGTTCAACGGGACCGTCTTCTCTTCGTTTGACGGATCAATCTCCGGCTATCTCGGGCTTGGAGAAGAAGACAGTCTTGTTCTTGCTGGGCGCTTGGCAGCCGGCACGCTCATCGGTGGCGACGAGCTCAGCGACATCCCGGTCACGCGGCGATTCTTTGCAGGTGGCGGTGGTTCAGTCAGGGGATATGCTTATCAGGAGATCTCGCCTTACAATGAGGAAGACGAGGCTCTGGGAGGCCGATCCTACGCACTCGCCTCGTTTGAGGTCAGAGTTGGGGTCACAGACAATATCGGAATCGTGCCTTTTATCGACGTGGGGACCGTGTCCACCGAAATCGTGCCTGATTTCTCAGATATCCGTGCTGGCGCAGGGATTGGCATTCGCTATGCTACACCATTCGGCCCATTGCGTCTGGACGTTGCGGTACCCCTTCAACCCTATGAAGGAGGCAGCGATTACGGTATCTATGCAGGAATAGGTCAGGCCTTCTAACGCGGTCGGTTCGGGCCAAACGCAACAATAATCGGGCATGACGCTGATGGTTCGCTTGCTGAAATGGATCGCGACTCTTTTCGCGGCAGCCGTTGCCATCATCCTCGTGATGGGCCTCGGCATCATCCTGTTCGTCGGTCTGACGCCCGTCGGCGGACGGATCGCAGCAGAACGCGTCTCGCAGATCATTTCCACACCTGACCGGAACATCAGCATATCACGCCCGCAGGGTCTCCTGACGGGAGATCTGCATCTGGCCGACCTCACGCTGTCGGACAGTGAAGGTGTCTATGCCGAGCTCAGCGACATCAACATCGAATGGTCACCGACAGCACTGCTGAGCGGCGTATTCCGGGCGGAGAAAGTCTCTGTCAGCGACATCAACGTGCTGCGACCACCAGAACCTGCCGAGGTTACCGAGCCGGTGACAAACGAGTCGGGCTCGGGCTTCTCCTTGCCGGTCGGCCTGAAGGTCGCGCAAATCGACATGCCCGACATCGATCTTGGCCCGGCTTTGAGCGGTCGTGGTTTCTCGCTGTCGCTGCAAGGCTCAATCGATGCGACAGGCTCTGAGGTGGCCGTGGACCTTCAGGCACGTCGCAAGGACGAGCCTGACGCACGCGCCTCAGTTGACCTCCTCTACGCTCCAGCCGACAACCGCTTGACGGTTGACGCCACGCTCTCGGAGCCGGAGGGAGGACTTCTTGCACGACTGCTGCGTCTTCCCGGCGCGCCGGCTGTTGACCTCTCGCTTCAGGGCGAGGGGCCGCTTTCGGATTGGAGCGGGGATCTTGCTGGCAGCGTCAGCGGCAACCGTATCATTGGCGTGAACGCAAAGCACATGATGTTGCCGGATGGCAGCCGCAGCATTGCAGTCACCGGTGGTGGCCAGTTCGCGGCATTGTTGCCCCCGGAATTCCGGCCGATGTTCGAGGGCACGACGGATATCAATGTCGCCGCCAACGTCAATCCAGCCGGCCGTATCGGCATTGATAGTGGCGTCATCCGATCTGATGCCATCAATTTGGTGGCATCCGGCGTCTGGAACCCGAACGGCGACAATAGCCTGACAGCAAGCTTGACCGGAACGAATGGTCCAGTGGACATCGTGTGGCCGATCGCCGGCCAGCAAAGCCAGTTTACCGTTGACACGATCAACTTCACGCTGAACGGCGCTGCGACTTCTGCGAGGTTCAACGCAACGGCTGCAATCCCAGCCGCGACCCTCCCGTTCGGGCAATTCCAGCAGGTCCGCCTGCAAGCGGAGAGCGAAGACCTAAATATCACCGATAGAACCGGCAGCGTTCGAACCAGGCTCCGCATCGGCGAAACCGATTTCACCGACGAACAGATCGACCGCGTCGTGCAGGGACCTGTAACGCTCGACGCACCATTGCGTCTTGATCTTCCTGCGATTGGTCTTGATGCGGCGACCCTGGACAGCGCCCGTGTCAGTGGAACGGTGAGCGGCGCCTTCAACACTGCCACGCAGCAGGTGAGCGGCAATTTCCGGCTGACAGCAGCACCCGATGTTCTTCCGCCAGCATTGGCAGCACGGTTCGAAAACAAGATCACCGCGGAGGGCTATGTCGAGCGAGCCAATGATGGAAGTTTCGCACTCCAGAACCTGGTGCTCGCGTCTAGCTCCATCGATGCGCATGGCAGCGTGAGCTTCCGGGAGAATAACCTGACAGCCGAGCTTGCCGGTCGCATTCCTGAGATCGGGCGCTGGATCGATAATGCTGAAGGCGCTGCCGGCTTTCAGCTATCGGCACAGGGCCCGGTGAATGCGCTTGCAGTCAATGCTGTTGTCAATTCCGCTCAGGCCCGTCTTGTCGGGCGTACACTCGAGGCTCTGCGTCTAACCGTTGAAGGGACAGCCGATCCTCAATCGCCCAGCGGGAAGATCGCCGCAACGGGTACCATCGACGGGCAGCCACTTCGGATCAACGCGGATCTCGTTTCCGCCGATGGCAGAACAGCAGCTCCGCAGATCGAGGCAGAGGTCGGGCCGAACCGGTTGAGTGGCGCCTTGACCTTCTCACCACAATTCATCCCCGAAGGGACGGTCAGTTTCGAATTTCCTGACATCTCTCTTCTTGCTGCCTTGGCGGCGCAGGAAGCCGCAGGCGATTTAAGCGGCAGTGTTACGTTCGCAAGCGAAGACGGGCGTACCTCGGCTACTGTCAGGGCCACCGGAAGCCGTCTGAACCGCGGCACGGTCGCCATTGTTGATCCAGCGGTCGACCTGACAATCCCGGATATCTCCCAGCTTGCTGCGGATGGAACTGTCCGTGCAAGTCGTCTTGGCACCGACGCTGCGGCTGTGAATTCGCTTGATCTCGGCTTTGAGCATCAGGATGGCGCAACAAGGGTCGAGCTTGAAGCGCAGTATGACAATGCTCCTCTGACTGCCTTGGCGACCATTCGTACCGGTGAGCAGCTCTCCATCGCGCTGGAAAGCTTTGCTGCCGCCCCTCGCGCCATCCCGCTCAGCCTTGCGTCCCCCACGACGGTGGTAGTTGAAAATGGAAACGCACGCCTTTCCGGTCTTACGATCGCAACGGGCGAAGGCACGGTCAATGTGACGGGCACCATTGGTGAAGCGCTCGACGTTCAGGCATCCATCGATCGGCTACCGGCAAGCCTCATCAACAGCTTCGTGCCTGCCATCAATGCAGCAGGCTCCATATCGGGCACGATCAACGCCCAAGGGTCCTTGGCAGCCCCTTCGGTTCAGTACGATCTGGAATGGTCTGCCGCACAGTTGCAGCAGACGCGCGACGCAGGTGTCGGGCCGTTGAACCTTCAGGCATCGGGAAGCTTTTCGGACCGGACGCTGGTTCTTGAAGAGACGCGCGTGGCAGGCGGCGGTGGACTGGACGTTGCAGCCACCGGACGGGTGATCCTGAACGAGAACGCGCCCCCAACGCTGGACGTGAATGCAAACCTACGTTCCGTTCCTGCAAGCCTTGCTAATGCCTTCGTGCCTGCTCTTGGCGCGCGCGGCACGATCACAGGGGATGTCGTTGCGGGAGGAACACCACAGCAGCCAACCGTGCGATATGATCTCACATGGGCTGATGCCGCGGTTGCCCAAACCACATCTGCCGGCCTCTCAGCGCTTCAGGTTCGTGCAACCGGCGAATATTCCGGCGATCGCGTCACCTTGGACACGAGCTTGTCCGGTCAGAGCAACCTCTCGCTCTCTGGCGGCGGCACGATTTTGCTCACTGGCAACAGGGCGTTGGATCTGAACTTTCAGGGGCAGATCCCTTTTCAGATCCTGGCAGGCCAGTTGGCAAGTCAAGGCTTCGTCTTGGAGGGAACCGGCACGGTCGATGTCGGTATCGGAGGAACACCATCCGCACCATCCATCACGGGTTCGGCCAGTGCTTCCAACGCCAGGCTAATCGATGTTCGCCGCAACCTGGCCATCGAGAACCTCGCGGCCAACGTCACCTTCGAGGGGACACAGGCGACAATCGCCAATCTCTCCGGAAGTCTCGCGACCGGCGGCAGCATTGCAGTCACTGGCACGATCGGGATTGCGCCCGCTTCCGGTTTCCCCGCCGACCTGACGATCGTGCTCGATGACGCGACGTATGTCGACGGCTCGATTGTCTCGGCCACGGCGGACGGTCGATTGACGCTGACGGGGCCTTTGACCGGCGGCCCGGTGCTTGGGGGCACGGTCGACCTGGCGGAGGCGGCAATTACGGTACCTGCGAAACTGCCGAGCTCGCTTGCAGAAGTTGAGGTGCGCCATCGTCGACCACCGCCAGCCGTTGTGAGGCAGGTGGCCCAGTTGCAGCCGGAAGAAGCGGAAGGAACGTCGGCAGCACTTGCCCTCGACCTGCGGATCAACGCTCCAATCGGCATTTTCGTCCGTGGTCGCGGGATTGACGCAGAACTGGGCGGAGATCTGGCTATTGCGGGAACGGCCGCAGAACCTCAGGTGTCCGGCGCCTTCGAAATGCGACGCGGCAGGATCATCATTTTGACCAAGCGTCTCGACTTCACCTCTGGACGCATCACCTTTGGCGGCGGGTTGATCCCGATCCTGGATCTGGAAGCAACAACCACGTCCGGGCAGACCACGATCACTGTCAACGTGGCCGGGCTGGCGAATGATCCCGATATCACATTTTCCTCGTCACCGGCGTTGCCCCAGGACGAAGTCCTGGCTCAACTGATCTTCGGCCAGTCGATTTCCCGCCTTTCGCCACTGCAGATCGCACAGCTGGCGGACGCGGTGAGCCAGCTTGCCGGAGGCGGCTCTACCTCGCTGCTGCAAACGCTGCGGACAAATCTGGGCGTCGACGACCTGGACATCAACACCGACTCCACCGGCCAAACCACCGTGTCAGTCGGCCGATATCTCAACGATCGGACCTATCTGCAGCTCGAGCAGGGCGGCGCTGCAGGCGCTCAGGCGACAATAAACCTGGACGTTGGCCGAGGGGTCAAGCTAAAGGCTGGCGCCGGCACGGAAGGCGGCACTGCCGGCATCTTCTACGAGCGCGAGTACTAGAGCCCTCCTCACTCTCGGCAGCCCACCGAAGCGTTCGAACCGATAAGCCGCTTCACGCTTCATTCAACATGTTCTCACGAGCGTTCCGCCTGCTGTGAACTAGCGGCCGGGATAGTCCGTTAATGCGGCCGTGACTGACTTTGGGCAGCCGGTGTTTTCGCTGGGCCTTGATAGATCGTGAAGTGCTCACAAAGCTTGACGGTTTATTAAGACCCAGTGGCTAATTCTTACCCCTAGCGACGACTGGCGGGTTAAGAAACTTGGTGCCTCACATCCATGATGGAAGGTGGTCGGTCGGGCCCGCGGGCATTTCGAGAAGTCCCCCATCCTGGAGCACATCATGTCGTTTCTTACATTCGGCGCCGACCATAGCGCCGTTCTGGCAGCCTTGTCCAAATCGCAAGCGATCATAGAATTTGACCTAAGCGGCCGCGTCCTCACCGCAAACGCCAACTTCTGCAAGGCAATCGGCTACGAACTTTCTGAAATCGTAGGCAAACCTCACAGCATGTTCTGTGAACCGAGCTACGCCACCTCCCAAGACTACGCAGACTTCTGGTCTCGCCTCAGAGAGGGGAAGTTCGCGTCAGCGGCTTACAAGCGCATCGCCAAAGGCGGTCGGGAGATATGGATCCAGGCTTCCTACAATCCGGTCATTGTCCGCGGTAAAGTCGCGAAAGTAGTGAAGATCGCTACCGACATTACCGAAGCGAAACAGAAAGCGGCCGAACACGATGGCAAAATCAACGCCATCTCCCGCACCCAGGCAGTCATCGAGTTCACGCCAAGCGGCGACATCCTTCACGCCAACGAGAACTTCCTTTCCTGTCTTGGCTACGAACTCTCAGAGATCGTCGGCAAGCACCACGGAATGTTCTGCGAACCTGCACTGCGCGATAGCGCCGAGTACCGCCAGTTCTGGCGCGACCTCGCCAATGGCGAACCTAAGTCGGAAGAGTTCAAGCGCATCGGCAAAGGCGGCAAGATCATATGGATCCAGGCTTCCTACAACCCGATCCTCAACGCGGATGGCAAAGTCTTCAAGGTCGTGAAGTTCGCCACCGATATCACGGAACGTGTCCGTGCGGTGGATGACATCGCGGCAGGACTGACCAGTCTTTCCGAGGGAGATCTTACCTCCAACATCGAACGGCCGTTCATCCCGAGCCTTGAGAAGGTCCGCATCGATTTCAATGCCGCGATCGCAAGGTTGCGTGACGCTATGCGGACCGTGGGCGAGAACGCTGAAGGTATCGCGGCAGGCTCGGGAGAAATCCAGCAAGCTTCCGACAGCCTGGCAAAACGCACGGAGCAGCAGGCGGCGGCGGTGGAGCAGACAGCTGCTGCACTGGAAGAGATCAGCCAAACGGTCGCCGACAGCGCTAGACGCGCCGAGGAAGCCGGCTCCTTGGTCGCGCGGACCCGTAAGGGTGCCGAACAGTCCGGAGAGGTGGTTCGAAACGCCGTGAACGCGATGGGGCAGATCGAGACCTCTTCCAGGCAGATCAGCAGCATTATTGGCGTCATCGACGAGATCGCGTTTCAGACCAATCTCTTGGCCCTGAATGCGGGAGTTGAAGCCGCTCGTGCAGGCGAGGCTGGCCGAGGCTTTGCCGTTGTGGCGCAAGAAGTACGCGAGCTCGCACAACGATCCGCGACGGCTGCACGCGAGATCAAGACGCTGATCACCACGTCCTCCGAGCAGGTCTCACGCGGCGTCTCGCTGGTGGGTCAGACTGGAAAGGCGCTGGAAGAGATCGTCGAGCAGGTCGTTGACATCAACACCAATGTCTCGGCGATCGTGGAAGCATCGCGAGAACAGGCAACAGCGCTCCGTGAAGTGAGCCACGCCGTCAATACAATGGATCAGAACACACAGCAGAATGCCGCCATGGTGGAGGAGACCACCGCAGCCAGCCACAGCCTCGCGCGAGAGGCTCAGGTTCTGCGTGACCTTCTGGCGCGATTTAGATTTGCGCAACAATCTTCCGCTAAGGTGACCCCAATGCATCACGATGTGAAGCCAGCCGCCTCACCGGCACGGCAGCTTCAGGCCCGGGTCGCCCGCGCTGCATCCGGTGCTGCCTTGCTCCAGGCAACGGAGAGTTGGGAAGAATTCTGATGGCTACGACAACCAGTTCTGCAAATTACGGCGGCGAGAGCCTCGAGATCATCGCGTTTCGTCTTCATGACCAGGAATTCTGCGTCAAGACGACGACCATCCGCGAAATCCGCGGTTGGGCACCCTCGACGCCGATTCCACATGCGCCATCCGACGTGATCGGCGTCATGAACCTTCGTGGTTCTGTGATCCCGATCATCGACCTCGCCCAGAAGCTCGGCATGAAGAGCGCCGTCGCCACCGAGCGGAGCGCAATCGTGGTGGCCGAAGTGCACAACATGGTCATCGGCATGCTAGTCGATCAGGTTTCCGATATCCTGACGATCCCCGCGAGCCAGGTTCAGCCGGTTCCGGAAATCTCCGCCTCCTTCGACAAATCCTTTTCCGAGGGCATCATCGCCAACGAGAACGGCATGATTTGCTTCCTGAACCTCGCAAAGATGTTCAAGGGGTCGGATATCGAGGATATGGCGGCCTAAACCGTAATCTTCATTACATGGATCAAAGGCCGCCCAGAACAGGGGCGGCCTTTTCCTTTGTTATAGCCGAGGTCGAAGCGACTATAGCTCTATGCGTCAGTTCGTCCGCGATCCGGCAGCGAAACACTGACCTGATACCAGCATAGGTAACGCCTCTATGCGGTCTTTTCCGGAACGCTCGGCTCGGACAAAGACTCCCCTGCAGCAACACCCCTGCCGCCGGACGCTCCTTCTGCCGCATCTTGGCCGACGCCGACACCCACCCCGACCTTGGCCTCGGGGCGGCGGATCAGCGCAGATGCATTGATTACCAGCGGAAGCAGCCCGTCGCCCCCTGACTCGATGTGCTCGAAAAGCTGCGCGCGCATGCGCGGCTCCCAGAACTTGTTGATATGGGTCGCCACACCTTCGGCGCGGATCTCCTCCGGCTGCGATAAAAAGAAGGTGGCAATCTGGTTGGCCATGCGAACGAGCTTGGCGCGAATTGCATCATGCGACATTGGCGGCGGCTTCCGTTGAAATGCGATCGGCCCGAGTGAATACTTCGAAATCATCGCCGCGAGCGAGCGCGACAAGTGTGATCCCTGCCTCCTCGGCTGTCCGGATGGCAAGCGCGGTCGGCGCCGATATAGCGATGAGGACCGGCGACCGGAGGATGGCTGTCTTTTGCACCATCTCGACCGAAACGCGACTGGTAACCACGACGGCGCCTGCCGCTCCGTCCAATGCCATGCCGGCGGCAGCCCCGATCAGCTTGTCCAGCGCATTGTGCCGCCCGACATCTTCTCGGACCGCCAAAAGGCCCTGCCCAGGGACAAAGAAACCTGCCCCGTGCACGGCGTGTGTCTCACGATGCAGAGGCTGGGCGCCATTCAGAGCCGCGATGGCCGCAGAAATATCCGCGGCCCCCAAAGCAAGCTGGAGAGATCCGAGCTGTGGTACCGGGCGCATGGCCTGGTCGATGGATTCAATGCCACAAAGACCACAACCCACTGGACCGGCCATATGGCGGCGGCGTAGGCGAAGCGCTTCCTCTTTCTCTTCGGCAAGGGTGATCTGCACATCGAGGCCTTTGCTCTCCTCGACGACCTCAATCCTCTCGATCTCTGCTGCGGACCTGATAATGCCTTCGGTCAAACTGAAGCCAAGCGCAAAGTCTTCCAGGTCCGAAGGCGTGCCCATCATCACGGCATGCGTGGATCCGCCGTAGGAAAGAGCAATCGGCACCTCCTCGGGAATGCTTCGCGCGCCGCTCCGCATGCTGCCTTGATGGAAGATTCCCTCTTTCACCGATCTCGTTGGCTTGAAGAAACGCACCAATCGATCCTATTCTGCTGCTTCCAGTTTCCCAGCAATACGCCGTGACCGCCGTGTCAGTTCCTCGTAATCCTGCTGCCATTCAGTTGGACCGTTGGAGGGCGACACCTGTACCGCCGTGACCTTGTATTCCGGACAGTTCGTCGCCCAGTCCGAGAAATCCGTGGTGATGACGTTTGCCTGTGTGTCTGGGTGATGGAAGGTCGTGTAGACGACACCCGGCGCGACGCGGTCTGTGATCAACGCACGCAGGCTCGTCTCGCCTGCGCGACTGGCAAGCTTGATCCAGTCACCGTCCTTGATCCCGCGCTGCTCCGCATCGTGCGGATGGATCTCCAGGCGGTCCTCTTCATGCCAGACCGTGTTGGCTGTGCGCCGCGTCTGTGCCCCGACATTGTACTGGCTGAGGATGCGCCCGGTTGTCAGCAATAACGGGAAGCGCGGCCCTGTACGCTCGTCGGTTGCCACATATTCGGTTCGAATAAACTTACCCTTGCCGCGAACGAACCCATCCACATGCATGATCGGCGATCCGTTCGGGAATTTCTCATTACATGGCCACTGTACCGAACCCTTCTCCTCCAGATAATCATACGAGACGCCGGCAAAGCTCGGTGTAGTAGCTGCAATCTCATCCATGATCTGCGACGGGTGCGTATAGGTCCAGTTGAGCCCCATCGCCTGGGCGAGCTTTTGGGTGACTTCCCAGTCTCCATACCCGTTCTTCGGCGCCATCACCTTTCGCACGCGATTGATGCGCCGCTCGGCATTGGTAAAGGTGCCATCCTTCTCGAGGAAGGTCGAACCTGGCAGGAAGACATGCGCGTAGTTTGCTGTCTCGTTGAGGAAGAGGTCGTGGACCACGACGCACTCCATCGCGGCCAGACCTGCCGAGACATGTTTCGTGTCAGGGTCGGACTGGAGGATATCCTCTCCTTGAATGTAGATGCCCTTGAAGGTGCCCTCGACGGCCGCATCCAGCATATTCGGGATGCGCAGGCCCGGTTCGTTGTTGAGTGTCACGCCCCACATCTTCTCGAACGTGTCGCGCGTGGCATCATCCGAGATATGACGATACCCAGGGAGCTCGTGCGGGAATGACCCCATGTCGCAGGAACCCTGGACGTTGTTCTGGCCGCGCAGCGGGTTCACGCCGACTCCTGGCCGGCCGATATTGCCGGTCGCCATGGCGAGATTGGCGATCGCCATGACCGTGGTCGAGCCCTGGCTGTGTTCGGTGACGCCGAGTCCATAATAGATCGCGCCGTTGCCGCCTTTGGCGAAAAGTCGTGCTGCACCTCGTACGAGTTCTGCCGGTACATTGGTGAACTGTTCCGTCGCTTCCGGGCTATGCTGCGGATCGGCGACGAAGGCCGCCCAGTCTTCGAACTCCGACCAGTCGCAGCGTTCGCGGATGAACTTCTCGTCAAAGAGACCTTCGGTCACGATGACATGCGCCAACGCCGTCAGGACTGCAACATTGGTACCCGGCTTGAGCGGCAGGTGGAAAGCTGCTTCCACATGCGGCATGCGCACGAGGTCGATCCGGCGCGGATCGATGACGATCAGTTTTGCGCCCTGGCGCAACCGCTTCTTCAAGCGCGAGCCGAACACCGGATGACCGTCTGTTGGGTTGGCGCCGATCACGATGACCACGTCGGAAAACTCGACGGAGTCGAAGTTCTGGGTGCCCGCCGATGTTCCAAATGCCTGGCCAAGGCCATAGCCTGTCGGGGAATGACAAACGCGCGCACAGGTATCGACATTGTTGTTGCCGAAGCCCGCCCGGATCAGCTTCTGGACGAGGTAGGTCTCCTCGTTCGTGCATCGCGACGAAGTGATCCCGCCAATTGAATCGCGTCCGAATTGGTACTGCAGCCGCTTGAACTCGGAAGCCACGTGAGCGAACGCCTCCTCCCAGGTCACCTCCCGCCACGGATCCGAGATTTTCTCGCGGATCATCGGATTGAGGATGCGGTCCTTGTGGTTGGCATAGCCATAGGCGAGGCGGCCCTTGACGCAGGAGTGGCCCCGGTTGGCCTGGCCATCCTTCCACGGAACCATGCGCACCAGTTCCTCGCCGCGCATCTCCGCCTTGAACGAGCAGCCGACACCACAATAGGCGCAGGTGGTGACAGCGGAATGCTCGGGCTGACCAATGGCGATCACGGATTTCTCGGTCAGCGTCGCAGTGGGACAGGCCTGAACGCAGGCGCCGCAGGAAACGCATTCCGACTCCAGAAAGTGCTCGTGCATCCCGGCCGACACACGGCTGTCGAAGCCTCGGCCTTCGATCGTCAGCGCGAAGGTCCCTTGCACCTCCTCACACGCGCGCACGCAGCGGGAGCAGACAATGCATTTGGACGGGTCGTAGGTGAAGTATGGATTGGACTCGTCCTTCGGCATCCACTTGGCGTTCATCTCGCCGCTGTTTCGCGCCTTTACATGGTTGTCGCCCTCGTAGCCGTAGCGCACATCGCGCAGACCCACGGCCCCCGCCATGTCCTGCAGCTCACAGTCTCCATTGGCGGCGCAGGTGAGGCAGTCGAGCGGGTGATCGGAGATATAAAGCTCCATCACGCCCTTGCGGATCTGCTTGAGTCGCTCCGTTTGCGTGTGAACCACCAGACCGGGCGCGACCGGAGTGGTGCAGGATGCGGGGGTGCCATTTCGTCCCTCCACCTCCACCAGACAGAGACGGCAGGAACCGAACGCGTCCACCATGTCTGTGGCGCAGAGCTTCGGCACCTGAATGCCGGCATCCATGGAAGCGCGCATGATCGAGGTTCCCTGAGGAACTATCACCTCGCGACCATCAATGGTGAGCGTGACCATGGTTTGCGAGCGAGAGGCTGGGGTGCCGTAGTCGATCTCGTGGATCAGGGACATTTTCTTACTCCGCCGCTTCGACGAGGGGTGGGGCCGCGAAATCATCCGGGAAGTGCGTCATGGCACTCATCACCGGATAGGGTGTGAAGCCGCCAAGGGCACAAAGCGACCCGAATTTCATCGTGTTGCAAAGATCAGCGATCAGCGCCTTGTTCTTCTCCGGCTCGATGCCTTGGGCAACCTTGTCCAGAGTTTCCACGCCACGGGTCGAACCGATGCGGCACGGCGTGCATTTGCCACAGCTTTCGATGGCGCAAAATTCCATGGCGAAACGCGCCTGTTTGAGCATGTCGACGGTGTCATCGAAGACGACAATGCCCGCATGGCCAATCAGCCCGCCAGCCGCAGCGAAGGCCTCGTAGTCGAAGACGGTGTCGAAGAGGGACCGCGGAAAATAAGCGCCCAGCGGCCCACCAACCTGCACCGCCTTTATCGGCCGTCCGGATCGGGTTCCGCCGCCGATATCCTCGACGATCTGTCCAAGCGTCAGGCCAAAACCCGCCTCGAAGAGGCCTCCATACTTGATGTTTCCCGCGAGCTGGATCGGGATGGTCCCCTGGGACCGACCGACGCCGAAGTCGCGATAGAACTGCGCACCGCGATCCATGATGACCGGGATGGAAGCGAGCGACATGACGTTGTTGACAACCGTCGGCTTGCCGAAGAAGCCCTGCAAGGCCGGAAGCGGCGGCTTCGCCCGCACAATCCCCCGCTTGCCTTCCAGGCTGTTCAGCAGCGAGGTCTCTTCCCCGCAGACGTAAGCCCCAGCACCGGTCCGCACCTCCATCTCGAAAGCGTAGGCTGAACCCAAGACCGAGGGCCCGAGGATGCCCTCACGCCGGGCGATCGCTATCGCCTCCTCCATCGCGGCGATGGCATGCGGATATTCGGAACGGGTGTAGACATATCCTTTCGTAGCGCCCACTGCGATGCCGGCAATGATCATCCCTTCTATGAGAACGAAGGGGTCGCCTTCCATGATCATCCGGTCGGCAAAGGTGCCGCTATCACCTTCATCTGCGTTGCAGACGATGTATTTCTGGTCGGCTATGGCATCCGCAACCGTCTTCCACTTGATCCCGGTGGGAAAGCCCGCACCGCCGCGGCCGCGTAGTCCGCTGTCGGTGACCTCCTGAACGATCTCGCGCGGCGACAGGGCGAGCGCATGCTCAAGCCCCTTCAGTCCCTGATAATGGCGGTAGTCTTCAAGTGAAAGAGGGTCGATCACGCCGCAACGGGCAAATGTCAGGCGTGTCTGCTGACGAAGGAAAGGAATCTCCTTCGTCAGCCCGAGACTGAGAGGATGCTCCCCGCCCTCGAAGAAACCGGCTGCGAAGAGGCTGGCCACATCGCTCGGCTTGACCGGGCCATAGGCAACTCTGCCAAGCTCTGTCCGCACCTCCACGAGGGGTTCCAGCCAGGCCATGCCGCGTGATCCGTTGCGAACAATGCGGGCATCCAGTCCACGCAGTTCGATCTCCTGCGCAATGGCCGTAGCGACCTTGTCTGCTCCAACCGCCAGAGCCGATGCATCTCTGGGTACGAAAATCGTGATGGTCATCTGCGCACCTCCGCAACGATGTCCGCAAGACAGTTTTCGTCTACGCGGCCATAGACTTCCCCATCCAGCATCGCAGCAGGCGCACAGGCGCAAAGGCCGAGACAATAGACCGGCTCCAGCGTGACGGCGCCATCCAGCGTCGTCTGATGGAGATCGACACCGAAGAGTTGCCGAACGCGTTCGAGAAGCTGATCCGCGCCCATGGATTGGCATGCTTCGGCGCGGCATAGCTTCAGCACATGCCTGCCCGCGGGCGCGTTGCGGAAATCGTGGTAGAAGGTAACCACACCGTGGACTTCGGCGCGAGAAAGGTTGAGCGCGTCGGCAAGAAGAGGCTTCACTTCCTCAGGGATAAACCCAAACTCATGCTGCAAAGCATGAAGGATCGGGAGCATCGGTCCTTCCAGATGCCTCAGCTCTTCGATGATAGAACGAGCGCGTTCGGCGTAGATACCGCCGGCCACCTGCACATTCATGTCTACCTCCCATGGGAGGATGCGTCACAGCATTCTCCTAACGCCTTTGCCCGGCTGACATCAGTGTGCGAGGCTATCGCTGGAGGGTCAATAAAGCTCTTCGGTTGACCGATAGCCAAAATCTATCAATGAAGATTGTCGAACTTCAGGCTATGCGCTTGATGCAGCAATGCTGAGACCAGGGGAGTAAACGGCTCCCGGTGAGTTGCTACCAAGCCAACGACGTGGCTTGCTTCCGGCTCCGTGATGGGGATCGTTCTGATCTGTCTTGCAAATCCGAAGGATTGGGCAACGTTGCGCGGCATGATGCTCGCCCATTGGCCGGTACCGACATGAGACAACAAAACAACCATGGAGTTGGATTCCAAGGTGGGTTCGACCGTGACTCCCGCATCGGCCAGGTGCTGATTGATGATCCGGCGGTTTTGCATGTCGGACGTGAGAAGGCAGAGCCGGACATTCGCCATGTCCTTCCAGCTGACCGCCTCCCGATCTGCATAGATCGTGCCCTCAGCCGTCACCAGCGTGTAGCGCTCCGTGTACAGTGGAACACTGGTCACACGGCCAAGCGGCTCGTTGTCAAGGTAAGTGATGCCGGCATCAATCTCGAAGTTGTCGAGCTGGCTGAGCACCTGAAGCGAGTTTCGCGACACAACAGAGAACGTCACATCAGGATGCCGTGCCTGGAATGGCTCCGTCAGACGTGGAATCATGGCAAGCGCGGTCGGAATAGCAGCAAGCCGAATATGGCCAGAGAGACCCGTTTTGGCAGTACGCATTTCTTCGCGCATCGTACGGGCGTCGCCAACAATACGTTTCGCCCACTCCAGCACGCGCTGACCTTCCGGCGTCAGCCCTTGGTAACGCGAGCCGCGCACCACCAGGATCACTCCCAGCTGATCCTCCAACTGCCGAATGGCCGCTGAAAGCGATGGCTGGCTGATCCCGCTTTCCTCGGCGGCCCTGCCAAAATGGCGCTCGCGGGCCAGGGCTATGAAGAATTCCAGCTTGTCGATCATGGTTGCTCCTCCGGGAAGACAACAGCAAGCTCCCAGAGTGAAGGCAACAAAAAAGGCGGCCATTGGCCGCCTGTGCAATTCTAATACGGCAGAAACTACGCCGGAAGGATCGCGCCGTTGAGATCGGTAAGCTGGGAGAGATATTCCTCCAGCTTCGTCTTGTTGTCGTTGTCCGTTGCGGCACCCGCGTCGCTACGAGCCGCCTCGATGCGAGCCTGCAACGTCTCTCGTGTCACGTCGGAGAGCGGCAAAGCCGATTCGGCAAGCAGCGTGCATCCGGTTGGCAGGATGTCAGCAAAGCCGCCAAAGACCACATACTTGCTTTGCTGACCAGACGCCGTCTTCACCGAAACCACACCGGGCTTGATGGTCGTCATGGTTGGCGCGTGATTGGCCAGAACCGTCATCTCGCCCAGCGTGGCCGGGATCACGACTTCGGTAACCTTCTCAGAAAGGAGAAGGCGCTCTGGAGAAACGAGCTCGAAATTGAAGGCGTCAGCCATAGCGGTTCACTTCTTCACGTGTTGCATGCAAAGGCGCGCCGGATAAGCGGCGCGCCTGCTTCAATGTGCTTAGGCAGCGGCTGCCAGCTTCTTGGCTTTTTCCATCGCCTCTTCGATGGAGCCAACCATGTAGAAGGCCGCTTCGGGCAGATGGTCGTAGTCCCCGTTGACGAGACCCTTGAAGCCCTTGATCGTGTCTTCCAGCGCAACCAGCTTGCCCGGCGAACCGGTGAAGACTTCAGCAACGAAGAACGGCTGGGACAGGAAGCGCTCGATCTTGCGGGCGCGGGCAACCGTCATCTTGTCCTCTTCGGACAGTTCATCCATGCCAAGGATGGCGATGATGTCCTGGAGCGACTTGTAGCGCTGCAGGGTGATCTGGACCTTGCGAGCGACTTCGTAATGCTCTTCGCCAACGATCATCGGATCAAGCATACGGGAGGTCGAGTCGAGCGGGTCAACGGCAGGATAGATGCCCTTTTCCGCGATCGAACGCGAGAGAACGGTCGTTGCGTCCAGGTGGGCGAACGACGTTGCTGGCGCCGGGTCGGTCAAGTCGTCGGCCGGAACATAGATAGCCTGAACCGAGGTGATCGAACCCGTGGTCGTGGTGGTGATGCGCTCCTGCATCGCGCCCATGTCGGTCGCGAGCGTCGGCTGGTAACCCACGGCAGATGGAATACGACGGAGGAGAGCCGACACTTCTGACCCTGCCTGGGTGAAGCGGAAGATGTTGTCGACGAAGAACAGAACGTCCTGACCCTTGTCGCGGAAGTCTTCAGCGATCGTCAGACCCGTCAGCGCAACGCGTGCGCGGGCACCCGGAGGCTCGTTCATCTGACCGTAGACGAGCGCAGCCTTCGAGCCTTCGCCGCCGCCGTGCTTGTTCACGCCCGATTCGATCATCTCGTGGTAAAGGTCGTTACCTTCACGCGTACGCTCACCGACGCCGGCAAACACGGAGTAACCGCCGTGCGCCTTCGCAACGTTGTTGATGAGTTCCATGATGAGAACGGTCTTGCCGACGCCGGCGCCGCCGAACAGGCCGATCTTACCGCCCTTGGCGTAAGGCGCGAGAAGGTCGACGACCTTGATTCCCGTAACGAGGATCTGACCTTCTGTGGACTGCTCCACGTAGGACGGCGCTTCCTGGTGGATCGCGCGCAGCGTGGTGGTGTCGAGCGGGCCTGCTTCGTCAACCGGCTCGCCGATGACGTTCATGATGCGGCCAAGCGTCTGCTCGCCGACCGGAACGGAGATCGGGGAACCCGTGTTCGTCACGCGCTGTCCACGGACGAGACCTTCGGTCGAGTCCATGGCGATCGTGCGAACCTGGTTTTCGCCGAGGTGCTGAGCAACCTCGAGAACCAGCCGGTTGCCATTATTGTCGGTCTCCAGCGCGTTCAGGATCGACGGCAGCTCGCCATCGAAAGAAACGTCCACAACGGCGCCGATCACCTGCGTTACCTTGCCGACAGAGGTGCCGGCGTCCAGGGTAGCTGCAATAGCCATAATTCTTACCCTCTTTCCTTATCTCAGAGCGCTTCCGCGCCCGAAATGATTTCAATGAGTTCCTTGGTGATCTGCGCCTGGCGCTGACGGTTGTAGGACAGCGTCAGCTTGTTGATCATCTCACCGGC
>JAEWOP010000088.1 GCA_023399635.1 Pseudomonadota bacterium | reverse complement strand
TAGTTGCAGGTGCCGTTCATGATGCCATAGACGCGCGAGACCTTGTTGCCGGTCAACGATTCCCGCAGCGCCTTGATCACCGGGATACCCCCGGCTACCGCGGCTTCGAAATTGAGAAGAACGCCCTTTTCTTCGGCGAGCGCGGCCAGCTCAACGCCATGTTTGGCCAGTAGGGCCTTGTTTGCCGTCACCACATGAAGGCCGCGCCCCAGGGCTGCGCGAACTGCTCGGTCGGCAGCACCTTCGGCGCCGCCAACGAGCTCTACGAAGACATCGATATCAGCATCAGCCGCCATCGCCTCCGGCGAGTCATACCATGCGACGTCTGACAGATCGATCCCGCGATCGCGGGTTCGATCCCTGGCGCTCACGGCGCGGATTTCGATGGCTCGCCCGCAGGTGACCGCAAGCTCCCTTGCCCGTTGATTGATGATCCGGACCAGTGACGCACCAACGGTACCAAGACCCGCAATGCCGACTTTGAGGGCATCTGCCATGATATTCTTCCTGGACTTCTGGGAGGGGCGGCCGCGAACCGGCCGCCGAGACTAACGGCGTGTATTGAGCGAAATCACGTTGTGCATGGTCTCGTCCGCCGTGGAAAAGAACTTCTTGATGTTGCGCGCTGCCTGCCGGATGCGGTGCTCGTTCTCCACGAGGGCAAGACGCACATAATCGTCGCCCATCTCGCCAAAGCCAATCCCCGGTGCAACCGCGACGTCAGCCTTCTCGACAAGAAGCTTGGAGAACTCGAGCGATCCCAGATGGCGGAACTTCTCCGGGATCTTGGCCCAAGCGAACATGGTGGCCGCCGGCGGCGGAACTTCGAACCCGGCCTTGCCGAAACTCTCCACCATGACATCGCGGCGGCGCTTGTAGACGTTGCGAACTTCGGCAATGTCCGATCCGTCGCCGTTCAGCGCATGCGTCGCCGCCACCTGGATCGGCGTGAAGGCCCCGTAGTCCAGATAGGACTTGACCCGTGTCAGTGCCGCGATCAACCGCTCATTGCCCACTGCAAAGCCCATGCGCCATCCGGGCATGGAAAACGTCTTCGACATGGAGGTGAACTCAACCGCGACATCCATCGCACCCGGCACCTGCAGGACCGACGGCGGAGGGTTGTTCTCGTCGAAGTAGATCTCTGAATAGGCAAGGTCGGAGAGTACGATGATCTCGTGCTTACGGGCAAAATCGACGACGTCTTTGTAGAAGTCGAGCGACGCGACATGAGCGGTCGGATTGGACGGATAGTTGATGATAAGCGCCAGCGGCTTCGGGATCGAGTGCCGGACAGCACGCTCAAGCGGGCCGAAGAAGCTGTCATCCGGCTCCACATTCATGGAGCGAATAACACCACCTGCCATCAGGAAGCCGAAGGCGTGGATCGGATAGGTTGGATTGGGGCAGAGAATCACATCTCCAGGCGCCGTGATCGCCTGCGCCATATTGGCGAAGCCCTCCTTCGAACCAAGCGTCGCCACAACCTGTGTTTCCGGGTTCAGCTTCACCCCAAACCGGCGTGCGTAATAGGACGCCTGTGCACGACGCAGGCCCGGGATCCCCTTGGAGGAGGAGTACCGATGTGT
This sequence comes from Pseudomonadota bacterium, assembly GCA_023399635.1. Taxonomy (GTDB): domain Bacteria; phylum Pseudomonadota; class Alphaproteobacteria; order Rhizobiales; family Rhizobiaceae; genus Neorhizobium. The sequence continues at coordinate 8,181 of JAEWOP010000088.1, read as the reverse complement.
GCGCGGGTCCTGCACGACCTCGCAAAGCTTGTCGACAATGTTCTTGGGCGTCGGCAGGTCGGGGTTACCCATGCCAAGGTCGATAATGTCGGCGCCTGCCGCTCGCGCGCTGCCCTTCAAACGGTTGACCTGTTCGAAGACATATGGCGGCAGTCGGCGGACCTTGTGAAATTCTTCCATAACTCTCCCCGTGGAAGCACGCGCGGCACCCGTCCGCGCGGGGATTTTGCCCAATCGGCGATTTCGTGGTTTGAAACCAAACCAGGCGAAAGGCAAGCGCTAATTGGCGATGGCGGCTTCTGCCTCGGCGCCGTGTTCAGCGGCTAACCGGCGCAGCTCGGCAAGCCGGCTGCGGTACTCCGCCTCGGAGACCTGCCCATTGGCGCGGGCGCGCCCCAGTGCTGTCAGCTGGGCTTCGGTGCTTACCGCCTCGTCGTCGCCTATCTGTGTATTGGCAGCCGTCAGTTGGCGGTCAAAGGTCGGATAGGTACCGGTGTCACGCTTGCTCATTGGCGGTTCTGCCGGAAGCGAGGTCGAAACGACTGTCGCGCTGGGTGCCGTATTCGGGATCCCATCATCGAGGGCAAAGCTGTTGCAGCCCGCCAAAAGGACCGGCATCGCGCCTACATACAAGATAACGGGCAGTGAAATCGCCCGGCGCCTCAATTCGTCCATTGCACCCGCCTATTTTTCGGCGTTCAGAATCTTGACGCGCAACGGCGTCATTCGCTGGCACTTCTAAGCATTTTCCGGCATCATGTACAAAAGAATTCAAACAACAAGAACACATCTGTCGCGGAGGGGCGATTGACCAAAAAGACGGAGGAGAAGAAGCCGGGCGAGCAGGGTTTCCCCGGCTTTGACCCGCAGTCTGTTGAAGCTTACGTGGTCAAGGATCCGGCCGCGCTTGCCGTAAACCTCGCACGCGCACTCGAACATCTTGGACAAGCCTCCTCGCAATGGCTCGAATCGCGCGAGCAAAGAGGTGATGTCGACCCTGCGGGAGATCCTGTCACCGACATGGTGAGGACCTTGTCGAATGTCGCGCAATACTGGGTGGCGGACCCGAAGCGCACCCTCGAAGCGCAGTCGCTCCTGCTTGCCAGTTATATGGGAATCTGGACCCGCACCCTGACAAGTTTCGCCGGCCATCCGGTGCCTGAGCCGGAGGACATCCCTCGGGACAAACGTTTCACAGACGACGACTGGATCAAGAACCCGTTCTTCGCCTTTCTGCGACAGGTCTATCAGGTCACAGCATCCTGGGCGGAAAAGCTGGTGGCAGAGGCCGAGGGGCTCGACGAGCACACCCGGCACAAGGCTGCCTTCTACGTCAAGCAGATTACAGCGGCACTATCCCCGGCGAACTTCGCTCTCACCAACCCCGAGATATACCGGGAAACAGTTGCCAGCAGCGGCGCCAACCTCGTCGAGGGAATGCGCATGCTGGCCGAGGACATTGCAGCCGGCGATGGCGAGCTGCGCTTGCGGCATTCCGACCACACGAAATTCAAGGTTGGCGAGAACCTCGCACTGACCCCAGGCAAGGTGATCGCCCAGAGTGACCTATGCGAGATCATCCAGTACGACCCGAGCACTGAGACCGTGCTGAAGCGGCCGCTGCTCATCGTGCCGCCTTGGATAAACAAGTTCTACATCCTGGACCTCACGCCGCAGAAAAGCTTCATCAAGTGGTGCGTCGATCAAGGTCACACGGTCTTCGTCATCTCCTGGGTAAATCCCGACAGCCGTCATGCTGCCAAGGACTGGGAAGCCTATATCGAGGAAGGCATCGATCTCGCGCTTGAGACGGTGGAGAAGGCCACCGGCGAAAAGCAGGTCAACGCGATTGGCTATTGCGTTGGCGGCACGCTGCTCGCGGCAGCCCTGGCGTTGCACGCCAGCCGGAAAGATCGCCGCATCGCGTCAGCCACCTTCCTGACCACGCAGGTGGATTTCACCCTTGCGGGCGATCTGAAGGTTTTCGTGGATGAGGAGCAACTGGCGGCCGTCGAGAAACAGATGAACAAGGTCGGCTACCTTGAAGGGTCCAAGATGGCCAACGCGTTCAACATGTTGCGCGCGTCCGAACTTATCTGGCCATACGTGGTCAACAACTATCTGATGGGCAAGGAGCCGCTGCCCTTCGACCTTCTTTACTGGAATGCTGACTCCACCCGCATGGCTGCAGCCAACCACGCCTTCTATCTGCGCAACTGCTATCTCGACAACAGGCTTAGCAAGGGCGAGATGAAGCTTGCCGGCCAGGTGATCTCCCTCAAGGACGTCAAGATTCCGATCTACAACCTTGCCACGCGGGAGGATCACATCGCTCCCGCGCGCTCGGTCTTCAAGGGATCATCGCTGTTTGGAGGACGGGTGGAATTCGTGCTCAGTGGTTCCGGGCATATCGCAGGCGTGGTTAATCCGCCGGACAAGCAAAAATACCAGTATTGGACGAACGGTAAGCCACAAGGCAAATTCGATGATTGGATGAAAAAGGCCAAGGAGACCAAGGGATCCTGGTGGCCGCACTGGAATGCCTGGATCGAAAACCGCCAACCTGCCCGCGTGGATGCCCGAAAGCCCGGCGGCGACGCTTTGAATGCGATCGCCGATGCTCCCGGAACCTATGTGCTGGAGCGTGTATAGCGGGCTCCGGTCATTTTCGATCCTAGGGCTTGCCCCTTGGCTTTGCAGCGACCCAGATCCTAATAGGTCGCAGCCATTCGACGCGCCATTGAATGCCGTGTCAGGGTCTGCGTTTTTATTGCCTCGTCACAAACACGGAAATCGTCGCGCCAGGCCGGGTCACAATGGACGAATGCCGGTGGTGTGCGTTATGAACGTGAAGATTGCAGGAAAATGTAAATGGTGAATTATATCGATGCGGTGGCGGCGCCGCTGAAAAACACTGGCGCCATCCGCCTTTACGGCGATGACGGCTTCGCGGGAATGCGGAAGGCCTGTCAGCTGACGGCACAATGCCTTGATGAGCTTGCCGCGATCGTGAAGCCAGGGGTAACGACGAGCGAGATCGACCGCTTCGTCTTCGAATTCGGCATGGACCACGGCGCACTGCCGGCGACGCTCAACTATCGCGGCTACAAGTACTCCGTCTGCACGTCGATCAACCACGTTGTCTGCCATGGTATGCCGGACGACAAGCCATTGAAGGAGGGTGACATCGTCAACATCGACGTCACCTATGTGCTCGACGGATGGCATGGTGACTCGAGCCGCATGTATCCTGTGGGTCACATCAAGCGCGCCGCAGAACGGCTGCTGGAAGTAACCTACGAATGCCTGATGCGTGGGATCGAAGCCGTTCGCCCCGGCGCCCGTACCGGCGCCATTGGCCAGGCGATCCAGACCTATGCTGAAGCTGAGCGCTGCTCGGTCGTTCGTGACTTCTGCGGCCATGGTGTAGGGCGTCTGTTCCACGACACGCCGAACATCCTGCACTATGGTCGCGCCGACGAAGGTCCGGAAATGCGTGAAGGCATGATCTTCACCATCGAGCCGATGATCAATCTCGGTAAGCCGCACGTAAAGGTGCTCTCGGATGGTTGGACCGCCGTCACACGAGATCGCTCGCTCTCAGCCCAGTATGAACACGCCGTCGGAGTGACTGCCACAGGCTACGAGATCTTCACGCTTTCACCCGGCAACCTGGACAGGCCCGGGCTCCCACCGTTGAAGAGCTAGTGGATGACGAACCGTCCCACCCCTCCGAATGATGGCACATTGCCAGGCATGAATGAGGACACGGACGAGCGCGGCTTCTTTGCAGAGCAGCCCCCGAAGTCGACCTCGCTCAAGCGCAGCGGCGTAATCGCAAAGGTGGATGAGAAGAATGCGCACTACCATGGTCATCGCGACCGGTTGAGAAGTCGCTATCGAGAACATGGCGATGCGGCCTTGGCAGACTACGAAATCTTGGAACTGCTGCTCTTTCGGCTGATCCCCCGTCGCGACACCAAGCCGATCGCCAAGGCCTTGATCGACCGGTTCGGCACGCTCGGAGGCGTGTTCGGTGCACCCGCTGCCCTTCTTCAGGAGGTAAATGGCGTAGGGGAAGCCGTTGCGTTGGACCTCAAGATGATTTCGACCGTTGCCCACCGCATGCTCAAGAGCGAACTGCGCGGCAAGCAGGTTCTTTCATCCTGGTCGTCCGTCATCGATTACTGCCATGCTGCCATGGCTTACGAAGCGCGCGAGCAGTTCCGCATCCTCTTCCTGGACAAACGCAATGCCTTGATCGCTGACGAGGTCCAGGGCCAAGGAACGGTGGATCACACGCCAGTCTACCCGCGCGAAGTCGTTCGCCGCGCTTTGGAACTGTCGGCGACCGCGATCATCCTGGTGCATAATCATCCAAGCGGCGACCCGACACCCTCGCGCGCCGACATAGACATGACCCGGACTATCGTGGAGACGGCAAAGCCATTGGGTATTACCGTCCACGACCACATCATCATCGGCAAAGACGGTCACGCCAGCCTCAAGGGTCTGCGACTGATCTGACGCCGAGCCTGCGACCTTTCTTGCTCCCATGCACGAACAAAGGCTGTCCTTCGCAGTTCTCGATCAGACCTTCAATCAAACCGTAAGACAAAGTTGATACTGATCCAGCAGCGGCTCATGCCGCTCGATATGAATAAGCGGAGCAATCATGAACAACTACGACCTCATCGTCGTGGGCAGCGGACCGGCGGGACGCCGCGCCGCCATCCAAGCGGCCAAGCTGGACAAGAGCGCGCTCGTCATCGAACGCGGTCGTCGGGTCGGCGGCGTCTCCGTCCATACCGGCACCATACCATCCAAGACGCTCCGCGAAACGGCTTTGAACCTCACCGGCTGGCGTGAGCGTGGGTTCTACGGCCAATCCTACCGGGTAAAGCAGGATATCTGCGCCGATGATCTGCGCCGCCGACTACTGATCACGCTTGACCACGAGGTAGAGGTGCTGGAGCACCAATTCGCTCGCAACCGCGTTCATCACATGCGCGGTGCCGCACGCTTTATCAGCCCAAACACCTTGGAGGTGGAAAAGAGTGACGGCGAGCTGCTGAGGGTAAACGGCAGCTCGATCCTCCTTGCGGTCGGAACGCGGCCATACCGGCCAACGCACATACCCTTCGATGGCAGCGCGATCATCGACAGCGATGAGCTCCTGGAAATCAAGCAGGTCCCTCGCTCCATGATCGTCGTCGGCGCCGGGGTGATTGGCATCGAGTATGCCAGCATCTTCAGCGCCCTCGATACCCAGGTCACCGTTGTGGAGCCACGTCATAGCATGCTCGACTTCATCGACAAGGAGATTGTCGAGGACTTCACCTACCAGCTGCGCGACCGCAATATGAAGCTGATCTTCGGGCAGACGGTCGAGACGGTCAAAAAGGACGAGACCGGCAAATGTCGCATCGAGCTCAGCAACGGCCGGAGCCTGCAGGCGGAAATGGTGTTGTTCGCGGCCGGCCGGGTTGGAGCAACCGACAGCCTCAACCTTGCCGCCGCCGGCCTGGAAGCCGATAGCCGTGGGCGCCTGAAGGTTGATCCCGAGACCTTCCAGACCTCCGTCCCGCATATCTATGCGGCGGGCGATGTGGTGGGCTTCCCCAGCCTCGCCTCCACTTCGATGGAACAAGGCCGCATTGCGGCCCGTCATGCGGTTGGCGCGCCGGCAAGCGATCCGCCGCAGTATTTCCCTTATGGAATCTACGCGGTTCCTGAGATCTCCACCTGCGGCTTGACCGAAGAGGAAGTCATTGAGCGCGGGATCCCCTACGAGAATGGCATCGCCCATTTCCGCGAAACCTCGCGGGGCCACATCATGGGCCTGGACTCTGGTCTGCTGAAGATGATTTTTTCTCGCAAGACACGCAGGCTTCTTGGCGTCCACATCGTCGGCGAAGGTGCAACGGAACTCGTCCACATCGGTCAGGCTGTTCTCAACCTGAAGGGCACGGTCGATTACTTCGTGGAGAATACCTTCAACTACCCGACGCTGGCCGAAGCCTACAAGATAGCCGGACTCGATGCCTGGAACCGTATGGGCGAAGGACCAAAGGAAGCCCCTGTTGCAACCGGCGAGTCACTCGACAAGACTCTGCAGGCCATGAAAAAAGCCGCGTCAAGCTGACGCGGCTTTGAAGCAGATCTTGAAGGCCCGCCAAGGCGGGCCTTTTATTAGCGCGAGTAAAACTCGACGACGAGGTTCGGTTCCATGATGACGGCGTAAGGCACGTCAGACAGGCTCGGAACGCGGACATAGGTAGCGACCATCTTGCTGTGGTCGGCATCGATGTAGTCCGGAACATCGCGCTCTGCGAGCTGGACGGCTTCGAGAACCGAAACAAGCTGCTTGGACTTCTGACGAACTTCGATCACATCGCCGGGCTTGCAGCGATAGGAACCGATGTTCACCTTCACGCCGTTGACGGTCACGTGGCCGTGGTTGACGAACTGACGGGCAGCCCAGATAGTCGGCACGAACTTGGCGCGGTAGACGATCGCATCGAGACGCGACTCGAGCAGGCCGATCAGGTTCTCGCCGGTGTCGCCCTTGCGGCGGTTGGCTTCGTCGTAGATGGCGCGGAACTGCTTTTCACGAACGTCGCCGTAATAGCCCTTCAGCTTCTGCTTGGCGCGCAGCTGCACACCGAAGTCGGAAAGCTTGCCCTTGCGGCGCTGGCCGTGCTGGCCCGGACCGTACTCGCGGCGGTTCACCGGTGACTTCGGGCGGCCCCAAATGTTTTCGCCCATGCGGCGATCGATTTTGTACTTGGATGATGCGCGCTTGCTCATCGTATTTCCTTCTCAAGACGTTAAACCTGCTTGTTGCCAAGCCGGTTCAAGGAAACACGCCCTCCTCTGGACTTCGTTTTGAAGTCCTGACAGGTTTCTCACGAAAGCGTCCGGAGAAAACCACGGGACATGTCAAATGAAACACCGGGCGTTGCCACCCGGTGCTGGCAGGGTCTCTAAGGCGAGATGACATTTTTGTCAACGCATTGAAGCGGAAAAACCAACGTCCTAACTGATGGCCTCGCAGACCGGGCCCCTCTGACGTGTGCCTGCCGGACGCCCCGTGATGTCGGTCTGATAGCTCAACATGTTCGGCAGGGAAACGTACCATGGATTTTCTGTGGGTTGAATTTATGGGCGCAGCCGCATGGATGTGGCTCGCCTTTGTCGGGATCGTCATCGCTCTCCTCGTGCTCGATCTAGGCGTTCTGCACAAGGAGAGCCGCGAGATCGGCGTCAAGGAAAGCCTCGTCAAGTCGGCTTTCTATGTGACGCTTGGCCTGGCCTTCTCGCTTTTCGTCTGGTCACAATTCGGCACCCAATCGGCTGTCGAATATCTGACCGGCTTCGTGATCGAGAAGAGCCTGGCGATGGACAACATCTTCGTCATCGCGATGATCTTCGGCTATTTCAGCATCCCGCGTCAGTATCAGCATCGGGTCCTGCTCTATGGCATTCTCGGCGTGATCGTCTTGCGCGGCATCATGATCGCCGCCGGCGCAGCCGTCGTGGAGAACTATGGCTGGGTGCTCTATCTGTTCGCCGCCTTCCTCGTCATCACGGGCATCAAGATGCTGTTCGCTGCAGACGAAGGCTACGACGTGGCGGCAAACCCGGTGTTGAAATTCATGCGCCGTCATCTTCCGGTTACCGAAAGGCTTCACGGCGACCGCTTTCTGGTTCGCGAACCCGACCGGGTAACGGGTAAGCTCAGGACTTTCGTGACGCCGCTGATGCTGGCCCTCGTCATGGTCGAATTCGCCGACCTGATCTTCGCGGTCGATTCCATCCCGGCGATCTTCGCGATCACCACGGATCCCTTCATCGTCTACACGTCAAATATCTTCGCCATTCTCGGCCTGCGCGCGCTCTATTTCGCGCTGGCAGCGCTGATCCACCGCTTCGCCTACCTGAAATATGCGCTCGCCGCGGTGTTGATCTTCATCGGCTCGAAGATCTTCGTTGCCGACATGCTGGGCCTTGCCAAGATCCCGCCTTCGATCTCGCTCGGTGTCACGCTCGCGATCCTTGCCGCAGGTATTCTCGGTTCTCTCTGGGCGACGCGGAAAAGCGAAGCGGGCGGCAGCGAAGCTACTCTGCCGCGTGACTGATCGGCTGGTCGTCCGGCGCAGCCCCAGGGGCGGGCGCCGG
>JAEWOP010000058.1 GCA_023399635.1 Pseudomonadota bacterium | reverse complement strand
GCAGCAGGAAGAAACGCCCGCTGAAGAGCCGGCTGTAGAGGAAGAGGCGCCCGAGCCTGCACCGGAAGCGCAGCAGGAAGCGCCTGCGGAAGTCCAGCCAGAACCCGAGCCGGAACCCGAAGCAGAGCCAGAACCCGAGCCAGAGCCTGAGCCCGAGGTGCAGGAAGAGGCGCCTGCTGCTGCCGAAGAACCAGCTGCAGAAGAAGCGCCAGCCGAGGAAGCCCCTGCATCGCAGGCCGAGCCTGAAACGGCCCCTGAAGAAGAAACTCCGGCGGAAGCTCAGGACGATTCTGCAGAAGAGGCGCCTGCAACGTCTGAAGAGCCAGCCGAGGACGACGCAACGTCGGCCGAAGAGACCGCTCCCGCAGAAGACACGGCGCCCGCTTCCGACGATACGGCACCGGCGGCGGAATCGACGGACCAGCCCGAGGAAGCTGCGCCAAGCGACGCCGAGACACCCGCAGCAACCGACAGCGACGCTCCGGCTGCAACCACAGGGACAGGCGAGACGGCCCCTGCCGAGGGAACGACCGACGCTCCCTCAACCGATGGCGCAACGCAGGATGCGGCAACTGGTGAAACCGCTCCGGCGGGCGAGCCAGCCATTGCGACGACGCCTGAGCAGGTAGAGCGTGCGCGTGCCATCGCGGAAGATCCGACTGCCGCGGAGGAAGGCGAAACGGCCGTGCTGCCTGTCGAAAACGGTGCAGCAATTCTCGACAGCCAGAAGGAGTCTGCTCCGACCCCGGCAGCAGGCACGGACGGTTCGGCCGCGCCAACGGCTCCCGCGCAAGCACAGGCTCCCGCAGCACCGCCGACATCGGATGCCGAAGCACAGGCTCCGGTGCAGGAACGGGGCCGCGTGGAACTGCGTGCTGCCACGGAAGAACGCGGCGAACGAGTTGACGGTCGTCCGGAATTTCGCCGGATGGAAGGATGGGACTACCGTGACGGTGGACGACGTGGTGGAGACCGTGACCGCCGCGGCGACCGTGCCGATCGCCGTGACGGCGATGACGATGCCCGCATCATCATCTCCTTCGGCGACCGTTCCTATGTGAGAGGTGACGATTCCCGCCGCTTCTACCGCGACGGTGGCGAGGTCTACTATGAGCGCCTGCCGCGTGACCGTTATCGTGAGGTGGTCGAGCGTCCGGGCGGCGTGCAGGTCATCACGATCCGCAACAGCTACGGCGTTGTCGTGCAGCGGTCGCGTATCGTGGATGGCGAGGAGTACGTACTCTACTACGCGCCTGACCTCTACGAAGAGGAAGACTATGTATGGCGTGACCCGGCCCGCGATCTGCCGCCGATGCGGCTGACCGTGCCGCTCGACGAGTACATCATCGACACGTCGAGCGATCCAGATCGCGACTACTACGAGTTCCTCGAACTGCCGCCGGTTGAGCGCGTGGAACGGGTGTATTCGATCGACGAGGTCAAGTACTCCGCCCGCATCCGTGACAAGGCTCGTCGTATCGATCTTGATACGATCAAGTTCGCGACCGGCAGTGCCGAGATCCCGATGAACCAGGCTCCCTCGCTCCGCCGGGTCGCGGAAGCGATGAAGAAGATCCTCGACGAGAACCCCGCCGAGACCTTCCTCATCGAAGGCCATACCGACGCTGTAGGGTCCGATGAAAGCAACCTCGTCCTTTCTGACGATCGTGCAGAAGCGGGCGCTGTCGTCCTGGCCGATCCCTTCGGGATCCCGCCGGAAACCCTGACGACGCAGGGCTATGGCGAGCGCTATCTCAAGATCAGGACGGAGGCGGCCGAACAGGAGAACCGTCGAGTCACGATCCGCAGGATCACGCCACTGGTAAAGCCGGTCGCGTCCAACCGGTAAGGATCGATCATAAACGTGAAAAGGCCGCCGAAGCGATTCGGCGGCCTTTCTACTTCCGCGGCAGGCTGGATATCGTCGCGATGAAATCGGCAATCGCCGAGGTGTCATCAAGGTTGAAGACTGGCACCAGAGCATCTGTCACCGGGTGATCCGCAGCAATCGCGACGATATGCGGATCAGCTGGAGCGAGCGGTTCACGCTTGGTTGCCGCCAGCCGACGTGCCTCGATCTTCGGCACCGGCTCGCGCTTGTAGCCTTCGATCAGCACGAGATCACAGGGGGCGAGGCGGGCCAGAATGTCTTCTAAAGGCGGCTCCGGATCCCCACGCAGTTCGTGCATGATGGCAAACCGCGTGCCGGACACGAGCGCGACCTCATGGGCACCGGCTTGCCGGTGGCGGTAACTATCGGCGCCAACCTTGTCGATGTCGAAGTCGTGGTGAGCGTGCTTGATCGTGGAGATGCGATAACCACGGCGGGTGAACTCCTCCACTAGCCGCACGGCAAGACCGGTTTTGCCCGAATTCTTCCAGCCGGCAATGCCAAAGACGCGAGGTTGGCTCATGGCAGCGCCTGGAGGAAGCGACGCGCAGCGTCCATGTCTGCCGGCGTGTTGAGGTTCATGAAGGGATCGAGCGACCCGATCTCCGTCTCGATCAGAGGCCAATCCACCGCGACCGAAGGATGCCGCGCCAGGAAGTCGGAAAGGCGGCGGTTGTTCGGGAGCGAGAGCCAGTGTGCCAGATCTTGCGCGATGGACACAGGCCAGAGGCCGAAGACAGTGTGGATACGCCCGCCGGAACTTGCAACAGCGATCATGTCGCCGGCGGACGCAGCCGCCTGGAGACGCGCCGCGACATTGGTCGGGAAGAAGGGAGCGTCGGAAGGGACAGTCAACAGATGTGTCGCTCGCGCTTGATGGTCAGCAAGATCCTGCAGCCCTGCCAGGACGCCTGCAAGCGGACCGGGCTGGTTCGGCAGCGTGTCTGGGACCTGCCGGAAATCAGGCGGCAGCGGCAGGGAGGCTGCGGCGTTGACCGCAACGGATGAAACCTGCGGTGCCAGCCGTTCTGCGATGTGCGACAGTAGCGTCTTGTTTCCGAACGGCAGCAGCAGCTTGTCCGTCCCCATGCGGCTCGACCTGCCGCCGGCAAGAATCAGTGCAGGCGGTGGGCTCGCAGTCATCGATCAGCATCCCGCGACAGGGCTCCTTCGCGACGGTCGATCCAGCGGACATATTCGGTGGCGAGCAGCGCAAGTATTGCCGTTATCGTCATGACCACCAGAAGCGGCATCGTACCTCCGTCAGGATGAAGCACCGCGCCGGCGACAACCGAAAGCGCTGCGCCGCCACCCAGCGTGATGGCGCCGCCGAGGCCCGAGGCGGAGCCGGCAAGGTGAGGCCGGACACTGACCATTCCGGCATTGGCGCTTGGAAGCGTCAGGCCATTTCCAATGCCAATCAGCGACAGCGGCCCGAAAAAGGCAAACGGATGTTCTGCGCCGGTGATGGAGAAGAAAATCGCCCCGGCCAGCCCTACAAGATTGACGACATTGCCCGAGACCATCATCGGGCCAATGCCGAAGCGGCGTGCATAGCGGCCGGAGCAGTAATTGCCGAGCATGTAACCGGCAGCCATGCTGAAGAAATAGAAGCCAAGCACCGAAGGCGAAAGCTTGAAAAGCACAGTGCCGACAAAAGGTCCGCCGCCGAGGAAACTGAAGAAAACGCCGGAGGAGAAGGTTGCCGTGAGGGTATAGCCCCAGAATCGGCGTGACGTCAGCAGTTGCGGCCAGGTGCGGAACTGTTCGCCGAAGCTTGCTGATTGCGCCGTGTTCGTTTCGCCGAGATCGCGCCAGACGAGAAGAAGGACGAGAACTCCGGACACGAGAAGGGCAACGAAGCTCGCCTCCCAGCCGAACAGGTCGTTCAGAACGCCACCGAGGGACGGGGCGATCATCGGAACCACCGACATCCCCATGGTGACATAGCCGATCATCGAGGCAGCCTCTTCCATCGGAACCATGTCGCGTACAATGGCGCGTGATAGAACAATACCCGCCACGACGCCGGTCTGGATCATGCGACCCGCCATGAACACCGCAATGTTGGGTGCAAGCATGCAGATGACGGTACCGAGCAGCAGGAGCGCGATCCCCCCGATCATCACGGGGCGGCGGCCGAAGCGATCAGACAGCGGTCCGATTGCGATCTGGATCGCAGCGGTGCCGGCGAGATAGCCGGAGACGGCAAGCTGCATGACGGCGTAACTGGTGTTGAAATGATCCGCCATGGCAGCAAGCGATGGCAGAAAGATATTCATCGACATTGCCGCGAGCCCGGCAGCGAGGACCAGCGTGGCAATGTGCGGCGGTGTTGCCCGGTCCAGGAAGCGCGCGCTGCTTCCCTTTTCGTCCGTCGATTTCAGCATCTCTATTTCTCCGTCACGATGACGGGAGACGCCTCCGCGGCAATTCGTTGCCGGCGCCGGCTCTCTCGGTAGAAACTGTAAAGTCCGGAGCTGATGATGATCGCGGCACCAAGCAGCACGAAGACATCTGGCCTCTCGCCGAAGAAGAGCACACTGATGACCAGTCCCCATAGCAGGCCGGTGTAGCGGAAGGGCGCGACGAAGGAGATTTCGCCGGTGCGCATCGACATGATGACGGCCTGGTAGCCGGAGAAGACGAGCAGAGCCGCGATCACCAGCGGCAGGAAATTGGCCATATCCATCGGCTGCCAGCCGCCCATGGGCACGATCAGTATGGCGCCAACGATCGTGTTCGCCGCCGCTGTGAACAGGGTGATCGTGAGGGAAGGCACGTCGGCGACGATGCGCCGGGTGACCAGATCCCGTGCCGAGGTGAAGAAGACGGCAGCCAGCACCAGCAACGATGCCGATGTAAGCCCTTCGGCATTCGGTCGCAGGATGATCACCACGCCGAGGAAGCCCACGATGATCGCCGTCCACCGGCGCCACCCGACGGGCTCCCGGAAGAAGACCGCAGCGCCCAGCGTCACGGCGAGCGGCAAGGACTGCATGATGGAGGAGATGTTGGCAAAGTCGATGCGACCGAGTGCGCTGATGAAGGTCAGCGTCGCACCGATTTCAAAGAAGGTGCGCAACAGAATCAGAGGCTGCATCACCACCGAAAGGGGCCGAAGCGCCTTGAGATGTCGCGCAACGAAGAAGACCAGGACTGTCGTCATGATCCCTCGCACCGTGATGATCTGCGCTACGCTCAGCGAAGACGTTACCGATTTGACGAGGGCATCGTTGCAGGTGAAGGAGGCCATGGCCAACGACATGTAAAGCGCGCCGCGTGAATTGTCGGAGGATGCCATGCGTGATTCCTTGCAATGCAGCGGAGTGTCTTACTGCATAGCCTTGGAAGCAGCCAGACCAGTTGCCGTCTTCCCGGTACCATTGTCCGGCGGATCGGGGTTTTTGATCAAACTCTGAGCGCTTCATCTCGCTGCTGCGAAATTAACCGATGTTCAACGGATATACAGGAGTGTGCAGGCGTTCCGGCATGATGCAGGACCCTCCACCTAGCCACTTGCAGATGTCTTGGCGAGCTCGGCTGACTTTTCGGGGCCCGTATGTCTTTCATCGATCGTCTTCTTCAGCGCCGCAGGATCGTTACCAAGGTTCTGCTCTTTGTCGTGCCTCTCGTGCTTCTGATCGCCGGCGTCGGGCTTGCAGGGTATTATACATCAAACATGCTGAACGGGCACATGACCGTCACGCGTGCGACGATCGAGAACATTGCCGATTTTGACCACCTGCAGTCGGTGCTGCAGAACTTCCAGGAACAACCCGATGAGGCGACGCTGGCGGCCCTGATGCAGGGGATCGAGCGACAGCAAAGCGGCGTTGCTGTTCTGCAGGGTCTGCTTGTGAGCGAAGAAGACCACCAGCGGATCGCAGCTGTGACTGAACTCGCGCCAGCCATGCAACAACGCGCCGAGGCTCTTTGGGCGATCAAGCAACAGCGTGACGAGAACCGCGCAACAATCGCCACGCAGCTGACGGCCGTCAAGGATCTTTCGGGAGCGGTCAACCAGCGCCTCGGCAACCTGCGCAAGAAGTTCGAGGGCCAGGAGCGCTTTGCCAAGAGCGCGCTGTTTGAGTCCTTTGCCTACAAGTCCATCGCGGAGCGCATCGAGAACCTGCGCGATGGCGTTCGCAATGCCAGCTCCGACGAGGGCACGGCAAAGGCGGCTGAAACCCAGGCGAAGGCGCTTGTTGCTGAGTTCGACGTCGTCAAGTCGCTTGTCGGTGACAAGGTCATGCAGGGCATGGCGCCGATCCGCGAGGCAGCAGACCGGCTGGCCGATGTTGCTACTGGGGATACTCCGGCGGCGGACAAGGCACAGGCGTTGCGCGTTGGTGCAAGCGCCTTCATGAGCTTCCAGCGAGAGCTGCAGCAAAACGTGCTGACGAAATCCGGTGATGCTGCCGAACGGTTCGCGACACTGGAAACCGATGTTTCCATGCTCAAGAACCTGCTGTCGCAGGTCGAAACGTCGCTGACGTTGACCGATGCGCTGCAATTGCACATGGAGCGGCTTCGCGGTCAGTTGACGGAAGAAGCGCGGCAGGTCGTGCTGGACGATATCAAGGCGTTGCGTGCCTCCAGCGCAAAGGTTTCGGAGCTCGGCAGTGCCAACGCGGCGATGAGTGCCTTTGCAGGAGAACTCGAAGTACCGCTTGCGGCCCTGGAGCAGGCCTCTGCCGAGATGCTTGCCATAGAGACCCATTGGAACGAGGCGCGGGCGGCAGCTTCGGAGACACTTGCAGGTGGCATGGCCGGTCTGCAGTCGTTCATCGCGCAGGCGCAGGAGATCGGCAAGGAAGACAGCGAACGCTCCGCCAATCTTTCCGTCATCGCCATGGTCGTCGGTACATTCCTGGCGATTGCTGGTGGCCTGATGCTGGTCGAGACCCTGCGCGGTCCGCTGCGGCGGGTGACCGACGTGATGAAGCGCCTGGCGGAAGGCGATCTGGATGTTGCCATCGAAGGACGCGAGCGCGGGGACGAGATTGGCGACATGGTACGCTCCGTTACCGTCTTCCGGGATGCCGCGCTCGAGAACGTTCGGCTTGAACAGGAGGCTGCGGCTGCTCGTGATCAGTCGAATGCCGAGGCTGCGCGCCGGGCAGAGGAGCGGGCTCGCATTGCCGCTGAGCAGCACGCGGCGCTGACGGCGCTTTCGGACGCCCTGACGCAACTCGCCGAAGGTGACCTTCAGCGGACCATGAGCGAGAACCTCGCCAGCGATTTCGTGCCGATGGCACGGACGTATAACAGCGCCGTCGAGGCACTGCGCGGCACGCTTGCGGACGTGCGGGCGACGACCGAAGACATCAACGGCGGCACCGGGAACCTTGCGTCCTCCGCGGATGACCTGGCGCGGCGGACCGAGCAGCAGGCCGCGGCACTTGAGCAGAGCTCCCGGGCGCTGCGCCATCTGAGCGACATCGTACGATCGACCGCCGACAGCGCACGCCAGACGGCAGCATCGGTGAACGAGACGGAGGAGTTCGCGGTCCGCTCCGGCGATGTGGTGTCGCGTGCCGTCACCGCCATGGGCGAGATCAGCCGCTCCTCGGAGAAGATCGCGACGATCATCGGCGTGATCGACGAGATTGCATTCCAGACCAATCTCTTGGCGCTCAACGCCGGCGTGGAAGCCGCAAGGGCGGGTGAAGCGGGACGGGGATTTGCGGTGGTAGCGCAGGAAGTGCGCGAACTGGCGCAACGCTGCGCTGGTGCGGCCCGTGAAATCAAGGGGCTGATCTCGGCAAGTTCCACCCAGGTCAGCAACGGTGTTCACCTGGTGGAGGAGACAGGCGAGGCGCTGACCCAGATCATCACCCACGTCAGCGACGTGCGCAAG
>JAEWOP010000246.1 GCA_023399635.1 Pseudomonadota bacterium | reverse complement strand
ATCGTCGTGGGGGCCGGACTGTTCACCATCTATCGCGAGGCCAGCGCCGGAAAGAAGCCGCTCAAGATGGACCCGAGCGGCGAGCTTTAACGCTCCTATCAATTCCCGTGATGGGAGCTCTTTGTAAAACTCATTTGGCAACGGCGAGTAGAGGGCTATTGTTGCCGATGAGAAGTCATTCCAGAAGGTGCGCAATGCCACAGGCTGCCAAACCCCCAATGCCCTGGCTGATCATCGCGGCTGGCTGTCTTATCGCGATGCTGACTTTCGGCCCGCGCTCGGCGATGGGTTTCTTCCAGTTGCCGATGCTTTTCGATACCGGATGGGACCGCTCCACCTTCGGCCTTGCCATGGCATTCCAAAACCTCTTCTGGGGGTTGAGCCAGCCATTCTTCGGGGCCTTGGCGGACAAGTACGGTACTGGTCGCGTGCTTGTTACATCCGGCGTCCTTTACGCCGCCGGGCTTCTCACCATGGCTTATGCCGATGCCCCCATCTGGCTGCATATCGGTGGCGGCGTCCTGGTGGGCACTGCGATCGGTGCCGGCTCCTTCAGCGTCATCCTTTCGGCTTTCGCCAGGCACGTGACGCCGGAACAGCGTTCCATGGCCTTCGGCTTTGGAACGGCAGCGGGCTCTGCCGGCATGTTCCTGTTTGCGCCCTTGAGCCAGGGCCTGATCAACGCGCTTGGCTGGTCGGACAGCCTGGTCGCGATGTCGATCATGATGCTGGTCGTGCCACTCCTCGCCTATCCTCTGCGGGGCAACGCGTCCTCCGGCACGCAATCGCAGGCCGCTTTCAAGCAGACCGTCGGCGAAGCCCTCAAGGAAGCACTCGGACACAAGAGTTACCTGCTCCTGACGACGGGCTTCTTCGTGTGCGGCTTCCAGGTTGCGTTCATCACCGCACACTTCCCCGCCTATCTTGGCGACATCGGCGTCGAGGCAAGTTATGCCGTCATCGCCATGGCCTTGATCGGCTTCTTCAACATCATCGGCTCGCTTGCAGCGGGCTTTATCGGTCAGCGTTACTCAAAGCCCTTCTTTCTGGCTTACATCTATATCGGACGGTCTATCGCTGTGACTGCATTCCTGCTCCTGCCGCAGACGGCAGGGTCCGTGATCGTATTTGCGATTGTCATGGGATTGCTTTGGCTCTCGACAGTGCCTCCGACCAATGCACTCGTTGCCATCATGTTCGGCACCCGCCATCTGGGGCTTCTTGGTGGGCTGGTGTTCCTGTCCCACCAGATCGGCTCGTTTCTCGGCGTCTGGATGGGTGGCTATCTCTATGACCGCTTCGGCTCCTACGATCCCGTCTGGTGGCTCGGTGTGGCGCTGGGAATTTTTGCGGCAGCGGTCCACTGGCCCATTCGCGAGCGGGCGGTAGAGCGGCCTCAGATTGCGCCTCTGCCGGCCTGAGCCTTTGCGTCATCGGCAGGCGGCTGCGCCGCCGCCAACGCCTTCAGCGCCGCCTGGACGAAGCCGTCGCGGGCGGCGTTTCCCGTAATCCCTCGCGGTTCGTAGATGTGACGGTGCAGGAAGTAGCCAGTGAGGTGGAACGCCGCCGCCATGCTGTCACTGTCCGCGGCGGTCTTGACCCCCTCCTTCAGGAACGACGGCAAGGCGAGGAGCCGGTCGGCGTAAGGGGCACCTGCCGCGCCGGATACAGCGCGGCCGCTTTTCGGCGAGACGTAGATCAGATCCTCGCGCAGACCGGTCGCGGCGCATTCAAGCAGATCGAGCCCGTAGCCGAGATCGTTGAGAACGGCGAGTTCAAACCGCACGAACAGTTCCCCGGCATCGGCGGGATCGTCCATCGTTTCCAGAATGACGTCCAGTGCCTCATAGAGATGCGGATGCGGGTCACGCTCCGGCAGAAGGCGAAGCAGCGCCCCCATTGCCTGCACGCCGTAGACCGCTGTTGCCGTTTCCATCAAGCGGGCGGCTCGCAGCCGCAGCGGCTCCAACTTGAATTCGCCAAGATGCTCGTCAAGCCGCGCCCGCCATACGGCTTCAACGCGATTGCCAGGCTGAAGCACAGGTTGCATGGTACGTGAACGGCCGGAGCGGACAAGGCCAAGATGTCTGCCGCGGCTGCGCGTCATCAACTCGGCGATGACGCTGTTCTCGCCATGCCGCTTCACACCGATGATGATCGCTTCATCCTGCCACTGCATAACGTGGTTGAGGTTCCTCTCGTCGTGAATCAACCTTACCGCTTAAGCGGCTGGTCTTGAATCGCTATTGCTGATCTACATCATCGTCCACAAACGTGGCCAATTGCAGATCGGTCTGGAACAAATGGCCCCTCTTCGGAATTGCCCAGGCGAAATCCGTCCGAGGAGCCCCCATGAAATACCTTCCGTTCGCTCTGCTTCTTCTCGCCTCGCCGGCGGCCGCTCAATCGCCGGAACTGGAACAGGCTTGCGTTGCCGTTGCTCAGAACTTCTTGCTGACGCCGACGATCAAGACGGGTGTCGTTCAGTCATTCCCCGAGCTTGATCCGCCCGGTGCCCGCCTCACCTATTCGACGCGGCAGGATCCGCAGCCGACGGACTTCACCAGCGACATTGAATGTCAATTCACCAGCGCCACACCACCACTCAATCTCGTCCGCTTCTGCATCTCCAGCGCCTGCTATTCGGAGAATGAACAAGAACCCGAGAATCGTCGGCGCTATCTTGAGGTGAAGGCGCTGATGGACCGCGCGCGCTGATCGGTCGTTGATCTCAGATTTCTCGTCTTCCGGTCAACACCGAGAGTGCCGAGGAAAGGTAACGCGCGGCCAGCGAATGGCGGCGCGTCCGGGCAATATCAAGGGCTGCATGACAGTGCTTCTGCAGCAGATCGTCCGAACCATGAAGCGTATTTGCATTCTCGATCGTCAGTGTGCCGCTGTAGATCCAGGGAAGACCCTTGGCATCCCGAAGACAGCGCCCGACGGCGGAAACGCTCACCTCCCGACCATCTGGATGGATGATCGTGTACGTTTCCTCGTAGAAGTTCCCGGTCACGATGGCTTCGTGCAGCGCCTTAGCCAGCCGCTGTCGGTCGCCATCCTTCACATAACGGATCACATCCGCGATCGGAGCACCTTCGGCCAGCAGATGCGGCTCAAGGCCGAACACGGAAGCGACGACGGCGTCGCCGTAGACACGATCTTCGGGAACGACAAAGCTGTAGACGCCGATGAATCCACCCGACCCGCCGTTGTCGTTTGACAAAATTCGCTGTCCCATGCCTGCCATCCGTATGCCAGCCTTAGCCGAGTGCGTCTCACGTAAAGCGGCTCAGTAAGCTCTGCTACCCGAAGTAAACTTTCAACTGGGCTAGGAGGCGGGAAAATCGAGACCCATCTCTCGAAAACGCTCCGGATCATCTCCCCAGTTTTCTCTCACCTTGACGAAGAGAAACAGATGAACCGGCTGTTCCAGGATCTGGGAGATCTCTTTTCGTGATGCGGTCGAGATTGCTTTGATGGCCTCGCCGCCTTTACCCAAGGCAATCTTCTTCTGGCTATCGCGCTCGACATAGATCACTTGTTCGATTCGAACCGAACCGTCCTTGCGCTCTTCCCACTTTTCCGTTTCCACGTGGGACGCGTAAGGGAGTTCCTGATGCAGCCGCAGAAAGAGCTTCTCGCGGGTGATTTCTGCTGCCAGTTGACGCATCGGCAGGTCCGAGATCTGGTCCTCGGGGTAATACCATGGGCCTTCCGGCAGGCGTTGCGCCAGGAACTCCATCAGATCTTCGCAGCCGGAGCCGGTGGTGGCGGAAATCATGAACGTCTGCTCGAAATCGACCTTCTCATTGGCAGCCGACGCCAGGTGAAGAAGGTCCTCATGCTGGACCCGGTCGATCTTGTTGAGCACGAGGATCTTGGGCTGCCGGACGTCCTTCAAGCCCTCCAGGATTGCATCGGCGTCGCCTCGCAGTCCCCGCTCACTATCGATCAGAAGCATGATCAGATCGGCATCCTTGGCGCCGCCCCAGGCCGACATGACCATGGCGCGATCGAGCCGGCGGCGCGGCTTGAAGATGCCGGGCGTATCCATGAACACAATCTGCGTGTTGTCGTGGATCGCTATGCCGCGAACAATTGCCCGCGTTGTCTGCACCTTGTGGCTGACGATCGAGACCTTGGCCCCCACGAGCCTGTTCAGCAGCGTAGACTTGCCAGCATTGGTCGCGCCGATGAGGGCGACGAAGCCAGAGCGGGTATGCTGGACCTCGTTCTCGGGACCGGGAATATTGTCGTTCTCTGTCATCTTCTCAATCAACTTTCGCTGGTCGGCTTTTGCCAAACGCCTTCGCGTTCCAGCAGTTTGGTCGCTGCAACCTGTTCGGCAGCGCGCTTCGAACGCTCGATGCCCGTTTCTGGCGCAGTACCCTTCACCTCTACCGTCACGGTGAAGCGGGGATCATGATCCGGACCGGAGCGATCGTCCACCCTGTAGGAGGGCGTAACGGCAAACTTCGCGTGTGCCCATTCCTGCAATTCCGTCTTGGCATCGCGCCTTGCGCCATCGGCGCGGGTTGCGCGATCCTCCCAATACCGGAGAATGAAACGACGCGCTGCCTCCAGGCCGCCATCCAGGTAGAGAGCCGCGATAATGCTCTCCACTACATCGGCCCGCACGTTGAGCATCCGTTTGCCCGTCACCTTCTTCACATCCGCGCCGGTGCGAATGAAGAGGTGCAATTGAAGCCTGTCCGCGACCTCGGCACAGCTCTCGGCGCTGACCAACTGGTTCAAGCGGACCGAAAGCTCACCTTCTGCCGCGTTCTTGAACGTCTTGAACAGAAGTTCGGCCACGCAGAGCCCCAGCACACGATCACCGAGGAACTCTAGCCGTTCATAATTCGCCCCCTTGCCGGACGCGGTGCTGGCATGGGTGAGTGCCCGGTCCAACCACTGCTTATCGGCAAACTCGTAGCCGATGATGGTTTCAAGCCTCGACCGGTCCTCCGACGACAGCGTTCTTGCCACCATTCAGCTGACACCCTTGAACATGCGCTCCCACCGCATGTTTGCCGGCCAGTTCCAGAACTCGCGGAAGGAGGTATCGTTGCCGAGAGAGAAGAAGATCACGCTGGCGCGACCAATCAGGTTCTCGGCGGGCACGAAGCCGACATCGAAGCGGCTGTCGAGCGAGTTGTCACGGTTATCGCCCATGAAGAAGTAGTGGCCATCGGGCACAATGAATTCCCGCGTGTTGTCACCGCGAGAGTTTTCCACCTGATCGAGCGTGTCGAAGCTGACGCCGTTTTCCAATGTTTCGCGGAAAACGGGAACGTTCGCGCCTGGGTCAAGCCGATAATCGGATGTGAACGTACCATTCGCCTGCTTCGGCACGGCCTCATCATTCACGTAAAGCACGCCGTCGCGCACCTGTATCCGGTCGCCCGGCAGACCAATCAATCGCTTGATGTAGTCCACATTGGTGTCGGTCGGCAGACGGAA
Organism: Pseudomonadota bacterium; assembly: GCA_023399635.1. Lineage (GTDB taxonomy): Bacteria > Pseudomonadota > Alphaproteobacteria > Rhizobiales > Rhizobiaceae > Neorhizobium. The sequence continues at coordinate 2,845 of JAEWOP010000246.1, read as the reverse complement.
GACGATCACATCACCCCGGGTAGGTTCGCTCCCGAAGATACGGCCTTCAAACAGGTCGGGTGAAAACGGCAGCGAATATTTGGAGTAGCCGTAGGAGAACTTGTTGACGAAGATGTAGTCGCCCACCAGAAGCGTCGGCATCATCGAACCGGACGGAATGGTAAAAGGCTGGAAGAGCACGGTGCGAATGACCATCGCCAGGAGCAGCGCCTGGATGATGACCTTGATGTTTTCCCAGAGGGCGCTGTCTTGCTGCTTGCTGGCTTTGTCGGACACGTGTTGTCTTTCTTTTGCGTCGATCCTACGAGTGGGCCATTCTCTAGCCCCTTAGCCGAACGGCGGCAATGCCTCAATCGGCCACGGGTCTGGCCTCGATGACCACAAATGCCTGTGCATAAGGGTACTCGTCGGTGATCGTGACATGGACGACGGCTTCGTGTTCAGGCGGCAGCAAGGAGGCAAGAACGAGTGCCGCCCCCCCCGTCAGCGCCATGGTCGGCTTGCCACCTGGAAGGTTGACCACGCCCATGTCTTTCCAAAACACGCCTTGGGCCAGGCCAGTACCCAGCGCCTTGGAGCACGCCTCCTTTGCCGCAAAGCGCTTGGCGTAGGAGGCCGCGCGATTACGTCGACGGTCGGATTTTGTTCGCTCTACGTCGGTGAAGCATCGCTGGGTAAAACGCTCGCCAAAGCGCTCCAACGACTTCTCGATGCGGCGGATGTCGATCAGATCGCTTCCCATGCCGATGATCATGGTTCCCTCCTCCCGGGAGGGCCCCGGCGCATGATGAACAACTGCGCCCTGAATTGAGTGTTGCGCGGCCAAAGGTCAAGCGTGAAGCTCAACACTGCTCATGTGTCGCAACGACCGGTTGGACGATCTCCCGCACGCTATGTATGGGCGGCTGGGCCTAGAATGTCTTACGGAACAGGCCGCGATCGATCTGCCGCTGACGGTATTCCAAGTCGACACGATCAACGGCGGTGTTCAGATAAGCCGTTTCGCGATCTTCGATGCTGGGGCCGCGAAGTGCGCGGGCCAGTTTTTTGACAGGAGCAAACATTCTGCTCTTCCTTCTTCTCGATCTCTATTGCACTGCAGCAATCTATGAGTTCGAGAGGCGATTTACCATCGTCAGCCGAGCGCCCCTGCCTTGCTCAGGAAGCATGGCAGAGCTTGATCGCGCTCAAGGAAGAGGCAGAAATGTCAGTCGTAGACGCGCTTGACCGTGGAAATACAGTCGAGGTCCTTCAACTGCGTCAGCAACTGGTTGAGTTGACGCAGGTCCCAAACCTCTACGTCGAGCCCGATCTCGGAAAAATCGGTGGCAACGCGGCCCATGTCGAGATTGCGGATGTTAATGTCCAGCCTCGCAATCGTCTGGGCGACGGTCGCAAGCGTGCCTGGCTCATTGAGAGCATTGATCAGGACACGCGCCGTGAAGCGGGACTTGTTGGCATCATCAAGATCCCAGCGCACGTCGATCCAGCGTTCCGGCTGGTCGTCGAAGCGCTGCAGCGCCGGCGCCTGAATGGGATAGATGGTGATGCCCCCGCCGTCTTCCATAATGCCGACAATGCGATCACCGGGCACGGCGCCGCTTGCCGCGAAGCGGACCTGCGTGCTGCCGGACAGGCCACGGATGGGAAGCGGGGCCGCTCCTTGCGAGTCGGTCTCCAGCCCGCCCACCTCAGCCGAACGGCCTGGAATGCGGAACATCATGCCGGAAACGCTGCGCACGTTGAACCAGCCTTCGTCCGTCGAAGGCTTCACCGTAACCCGCTCGTCCTTGTAGTCCGGGTAGATGGCGCGCATCACGTCCAATGATGACAGCTCGCCGCGCCCGACCGATGCAATCGCATCCTCCACGTCCTTCTGCCCCAGGCGGTGGAGAACCGGCTTCAGGCCTTCGCGGGAGAAAACCTTGCCGGCACGCTCGAAGGTACGCTCGAGGATGCGGTAGCCAAGTCCGGCATACTGCTTGCGGATCGCCATTCGTGTCGCGCGACGGATCGCAGCGCGCGCCTTGCCCGTCACGACGATTTCTTCCCAGGCCGACGGCGGAACCTGCACTCCCGAACGAATGATCTCTACCTCGTCGCCATTGTTGAGACGGGTGACGAGCGGCATGATGCGTCCGTTGATCTTGCAGCCGACGGTGGTATCGCCGATGTTGGTATGGACGGCATAGGCGAAGTCGATCGGCGTCGCGCCCCGCGGCAAGGCGATCAGCTTTCCCTTCGGCGTGAAGCAGAACACCTGGTCCTGGAACAGTTCAAGCTTGGTATGCTCGAGGAATTCTTCGGGATTGTCGCCCTCCGACAGGGCCTCGATCGTATGGCGCAGCCAGGAATAGGCGTTCGACTCCTTGGACAGAAGCTCGCCGCCCTCCCCACCTTCGCCATCCTTGTAAAGCGCATGCGCAGCGATACCGAACTCCGCGATCTCGTGCATCCGCTTCGTACGGATCTGCAGCTCGATACGCTGTCGTGAAGGGCCGATGATCGTCGTGTGGATTGATCGATAATCGTTCTGTTTCGGGGTGGAAATGTAGTCCTTGAACCGGCCCGGCACGACGCGCCAGCGCGTGTGGACGATACCGAGCGAGCGGTAGCAGGCAGGAATATCGCCGACGATGATGCGAAAACCGTAGACGTCGGACAGCTGCTCGAAGGACAGCGACTTCGACTGCATCTTGCGGAACACCGAATAGGGCTTTTTCTGGCGTCCCTTGACGGCTGCACCGGACAGACCGTTTGCAACGAGCAGTTCGCGCAGTTCGTCCTCGATCTTCTTGATCAGGCCTTCGTTGCGGGTTTCCAGTTCCTGCAGGCGGTTGGTGAC
>JAEWOP010000012.1 GCA_023399635.1 Pseudomonadota bacterium | reverse complement strand
GTGATGCGCATGGCAGTCTCCACGCCGAGGTCGGACTGGATCAGCAGGTCCTCCAGGTCTTCCAGCGTTTCCTCATCCAGCTTGCGCTTGGTGAAGAGAGCGGTGATCTGCCCGGTAAGCTGGGAGGAGGTCCGGGCAAGACCAGCCCGCAGGCGCTGGTACCAGGTCATCCGAGGTGCCACGACCTCCGGCTCCGGCACCTCATCGACCCCGGTGGTGAAACCCTTCGGCAGAAAGGGTTCGGATACCGGCGAGCTTTCCGTACCGGCTTCGCTCTCCGCCTCCAGCAGCGACAGCGGCACGATGCCGATTTCCGTGTTCTCTTCGGCGCCGGGCAGAAGGGGCGGCAGTTCTTCCTCCGATGGCTCTTCTTCTGCCGGCTCGGATACGACCGGCTCCACGACATCCCGTGCGTCATCGGCAGCCGGGCCGCCGGCCGTCCCCATCTCAACCGGCGCTACCGGGTCTACCGGCGAAACCGGCAGGTCCTCTTCGCGCGAATGCGGCTCCACTTCCGCTTCGATCGCAGCGGCTTCCGCCGGCGTCAGGTGCTCCTCCGGCGCCGGTTGCTCGACGGGCTTCTCCTTGCCGAAGGTGAAGACCTTTTTGATGAAGCCAAGCGCCATATCTTTTCCTTACGCAGCCTGAGCCATGACAGGCTGTATGTTGAAATATCCGCCGTGTTGGCCAGTGATTTGTTCTTGCCGTGCTATGCCAGGCTTCAAGAGTGCAACCTGCCAAAGCTTCTCTTTCCGGACGATATCGTCTTTCTTCGCCAGGACGATCTGTTGCGCCGCGTCCATCCCGTCAACGCACGGAATCGATAGTCGAGGGGTAGGATCAACGGAACTCAATGGACTTGAGCCTCATGCCCCTCGCTTCGCGGCTCCTCGTCCGGTGTGAAGGCCCCGGTTTGCGGATCGAGCCTGCCGGACCATTCCCATTCCGCCGGCCCGGTCATGATGACATGGTCATCCTCGCGCCACTCGATCACCAACGGCTGGCGGGTCGGGCTTGAAGCAACGTCAATTTCTACTCTTCGGCCCGCGCGTCCGGTGCGCGCAGCCGAGACGGCAGCCGCACAGGCGGCCGAACCGCAGGCGAGCGTCAGCCCAGCGCCACGCTCCCACGTGCGGGTGCGCAGAGACTGCTTCGAGGTCACCTGCGCCAGCGTGATGTTTGCCTTTTCCGGGAACATCGGGTGGTTTTCGAGAAGCGGCCCGAAGCGTTCGAGGTCGAACGCCATCGGGTCACTGTCGACCCAGAAGATTGCATGCGGATTGCCCATCGACATGGCCGAGGGCGAATGCAGGATCGGCGCATCGATCGGGCCGATCTGCAGTTCGATGCGGCTCGTGTCGAAGAATTCCTCCGACAGCGGGATCCGGTTCCACGTAAAGACCGGCTTGCCCATATCGACCGAAATCGACCCGTCTTCATGTTCGGCGGCGTTCAGGATGCCGGCAACTGTCTGGAAGGTGAAAGCCTTGCGCCCCGTTTCGGCGGCGAGCGCCTGCACCACGCAGCGCGTGCCGTTGCCGCAGGCCTGCGCCTTGGAGCCATCCGAGTTCAGGATGTCGATCCAGGCGTCGGTGCCGTGCGCCTTTGGATCGTGGATCGCCATGATCTGGTCGAACTGGGTCTGCGGATCGGCGTTCAACGCGACCGCCGCTTCCGGCGTCACCTTATCCGGTCGGCCACGCATGTCGACGACGAGGATCTTGTTGCCAAGCCCGTTCATCTTCGCGAATTCGACCAGTCCTGCCATTGCCTTCGATCCCGTTGGGCCGTGCCGCTTCCGGCCGTATATGGCGGAAACGGCGGCTAATTACCAGAGCGCGGACATGCTTCGCCACCGCTACCGGGTGCCGGCGCGGTTGGAGTTATTGTCACGGAGAGCCCACGCACATGCGAAACCTATCAAAGTATATTTGTGTGGCTCCGCATGTGCGTGGCCTTCGGCGTTCTTTCGGGACTTCCGGTCCCTACAGGTGATCGTCTCGCCTCGCTGCACGCAGGATCGCTCCTGCGCTTGCACGGCTGAACCGAACCGGGCCTGGCGACCCGGGGGAGGCTTGATAGGAAGCAGCATCCAAAAACACCGCCGCCACGACTTTCACCTCCCTGCCCTCACCGCACGTTACGGCATCGGGACAGGGCGCCGGCTCCCGCCTGCCCGCGAACGTCTCGCGAAACACTCCGGCGACGGAAGCGGGATCATTTTTGCTCTACTTCGGAATAGGTGAATGTGGAGGGGGCTAAGTCCTTGAACCCGTTGAGGCAGCTGCTGCGAAAAGATGCCTCATGTCCTCGGATCAGGCTGTTGCCGCAGGCACCTCGAACACTTCGCCAGGCCGCATGGGCCGAAAGCGATCGCGCTGCAGGCTGCGCTTGTCGAGAGCCGCATGCAGCGCCTCCACCGGCTCCTCGATGCCTTCGTCGGTCAGCTTGAAAGTGCCCCAGTGGTGGCCGGCGACATGGGCGGCATTGCTCAGGAGCATGCCCTCCACGGCCTCATCCGGGTTCTGGTGCTGCGCCTTCATGAACCATTGCGGCTCGTAGGCGCCGAAGGGCAGGTTGGCGAGGCGGAAACCGCCATGCTTCTCCCGCGCGGCGCGGTAGTTGATGCCGCTGTGAAAGCCGGTGTCGCCGATATGGTAGATCTTGCCAGCCGGTGTTTCGATGACGAAGGCGGCCCACAGCGCCATGCGGCGGTCCCCCAGCCCGCGCGCGGACCAGTGGTGGCACGGCTCGCAATGAAGGGTGACGCCATGGCCGACCTCCAGCCGATCGCCCCAGTCCATGACATCGAAGCGTCCATCCTCTACACGAGCGCGGATGATGTCGTCGTTGCCGAGGGGCGTGACGAAGCGCGGCTTATCGCGGCCCTGCAGGACCCAGAGCGTTTCCAGGTCCATGTGGTCGTAGTGATTGTGTGTGACGATCACGAAATCGATGGGCGGCAGGTCACCTATGTTGATGCCAGGCGGGTTGACCCGCTTTGGACCAGCAAAGCGAACGGGGCTTGCGCGCTCGTCCCACACAGGGTCGGTCAGGATGTTGAGGCCCGCGACCTGGATCAGGAAGGAGGCGTGGCCGACCAGGGTGACCACAAGTCGATCACCGGAAACGCGCTCCTCCGGCACCGCCTGCGGAAAGGGGCTGGGAAAGCTCTCCGGCCAAGGCTTGTTACCATTGCCGAGCTTCCAGCGGATAAGGTTCAGGAGACCGCTCGGCTCCTCTCCGTCGGGGTTGAAGAAGAGCTTGCCATCGAAGTGATCGCTCACCGGCCCGGATTAATACTTGTTGCCGGCCATGGCGCTCCTTGCCGTGACGCCTCCGGCGAGCGCGGCAAGCGCTGCCAGACCGGACCACTTGAGAAAGTTTCGACGGTTCATCCGCTTTACCTAGCAGGCCGCGCGCTTGAGCGGGAGAGTTTGCATGCATGATTACGCGATCTTGATGTCGGTCTTGCTGAAATCGTCGCCGACGAACAGGAGCGGCAGCTTCAAGCTCTTTGCCGCGGCATAGGAGAAGCAGTCGCCGAAGTTGAGGCGGGCAGAATGGCCGACGAAGCGGCCGTAGGTTCGCGCGGCTTCAAGCGCTATTTCATGGAGGTCTGCGGGAAGTGGCGCCTCCACAGCACCAATGTTTTCGAGAAAGCCCCTTACATCTGCTTGCGCGTCCGCAATCACAGTCGGCGGCGTAGGCCGCTGGTCACCGTTAAGACTGATGGCTGTCTTGCGGGCAATCGCTATGACGGCTTCGAAGACAGTGAGTGACGAGTAGTAGATAGAGGTCTGCGACATCTTGATCTTGCCCAGCAGAGCATCTGCCCCCTTCTCTCGGGTCATGATTGCGACAACTGCAGAAGCATCCAAGAACATCAGTCGTCCCACATCTCGTCCATATAGGCTTTCTCGTCAAATTCCACCGGATGCGGTCCCATTCTGCTTGCCACGCGATCCTGAATCTTTCGCACCCGCTCTTCCAGCGTCAGCTCCTCGCCAGCACGTTTAAGCTCGTTCTCCAGCGCCACGCGCACGGCTTCCGTCTTCGTCTTTGTTCCAAGCTGGTGCATGAGCTTGTCGGCCAGCTCGTTCACCTTGGCATCGCGGATATAGAGGGACATCGCATTACTGCCTTCATAGGGGAATATCCAATATAGCCTTCCCGAATATTCACACAAGGTATGTCGCGAAAGCTGCCAGCCTTGACTTTCCCGCCCGTTTCCTGTTTATCCGCCGCATCTGCTGACAAGTGACAAGACTTGGAGCCGCCGACCGGGGCCGATGATACTGAGCCCGGAGGTCAACACCCGACAGCGCGTGGCGCCCTCGGGTGCTTTTTGGCTTTGCCCTCTCTCGGGCGTCTTGCTTTTGCCGGTCGGGATGACGACGTTTTCGGCACTTGGCGAAAACGAAGAAGGAAGACGCGATGTTTGAGAACCTCCAGGACCGCCTTGGTTCCTCCTGAATGGACTGTCCGGCCGTGGCGCGTTGAGCGAGGCGGATGTCTCCGCGGCGCTCCGCGAGGTTCGCCGTGCGCTGCTCGAGGCAGACGTGTCGCTCGAGGTCGTCCGCGCTTTCACCGACAAGGTGCGCGAGAAGGCCGTCGGCGCCGAGGTTCTGAAGTCAATCAAGCCCGGGCAGATGGTCGTCAAGATCGTCCATGACGAGCTGGTCGAGATGCTGGGTGCCGAAGGTGTTGGCATCGACCTGCATGCCCCTGCTCCTGTTGTCATCATGATGGTCGGCCTTCAGGGCTCGGGCAAGACGACGACGACCGGCAAGATTGCCAAGCGCCTGACCGACCGCGACAAGAAGAAGGTGCTGATGGCGTCGCTCGATACGCGTCGCCCGGCCGCCCAGGAACAGCTTCGCCAGCTCGGTGTCCAGACAAGCGTCGATACGTTGCCGATCATCGCCGGCCAATCACCAACCGATATCGCCGCGCGCGCCGTGCAGGCCGCCAAGCTCGGCGGCCATGACGTCGTCATCCTCGACACCGCCGGCCGTACCCATATCGACGAGCCGCTGATGGCCGAGATGGCCGAGATCAAGCGGAAGTCGAACCCGCATGAGATCCTGCTCGTCGCCGACAGCCTGACCGGTCAGGATGCCGTCAACCTTGCCCGCAACTTTGACGAACGCGTTGGCATTACCGGCCTAGTGCTCACCCGCATGGACGGCGACGGCCGCGGCGGTGCAGCACTTTCCATGCGCGCCGTCACCGGCAAGCCGATCAAGCTGATCGGTACCGGCGAAAAGATGACGGAGATGGAGGAATTCCATCCACGCCGCATCGCCGACCGCATCCTCGGCATGGGCGACATCGTTTCGCTCGTCGAAAAGGCCGCGGAAAATATCGACGCCGAGAAGGCGCGCGCCATGGCCGAGAAGATGGCCAAGGGCAAGTTCGACCTGAACGACCTTGCCGACCAGCTTCGCCAGATGAAGTCGCTCGGCGGCATGGGCGGCATCATGGGCATGATGCCGGGTATGGCCGGCATGAAGGACAAGCTTGCAGCGTCCGGCATGAACGACAAGATGTTCGATCGCCAGCTCGCCATCATCTCCTCGATGACCAAGGCCGAGCGCGCCAATCCGGATATCCTCAAGCACTCCCGCAAGAAGCGCATCGCCGCCGGCTCCGGCACCGACGCGGCGCAGATCAACAAGCTTCTGAAAATGCACCGCCAGATGGCCGACATGATGAAGGCCATGGGCGGCAAGGGCAAAGGCGGCGGCATGATGAAGCAGATGATGGGCGGCCTTGCCGGCAAGATGGGACTTGGCGGCATGGGTGGCCTTGGGGGTGGAATGGGCGGCATGCCGGACCTTTCCAAGCTCGACCCCAAGCAGCTTGAAGCGTTGCAGAAGCAGGCGGAAGCCGCGGGCTTCAAGGCGGGTTCGATGCCGGGCCTGCCGGGCGGCATGGGCGGCGGGTTGCCGGGCCTCGGCGGCGGCTTCCCAGGTCTGCCCGGCCTGCCGAAGAAGAAGTGAAGAGGGGAACCATGGCAGAGGACGTCAAGCAGAAGCTCGCAAGCTATCGCCAGTCGATCGACAACATCGACGCGGCGCTGGTGCACATGCTCGCCGAACGCTTCCGCTGCACCAAGGAAGTCGGCCTCCTGAAGGCCCAGTATGATTTGCCGCCGGCAGACCCGGCGCGCGAAGAATACCAGATCGAACGCCTTCGCCGCTTGGCGAAGGATGCTCATCTGGACCCGGATTTCGCCGAGAAGTTCCTGAACTTCGTCATCAAGGAAGTCATCCGGCATCATGAAGCCATCGCCGCCGAACATGGCGGCACCAAACAACCCGCCTGATCAGGCGGACCTGCAAAAGACTTGAAGGAGTAATGAAATGTCCCTGAAGATTCGTCTCGCCCGTGGCGGTTCCAAGAAGCGTCCGTACTACCACATCGTCGTTGCCGACGCCCGCGCTCCGCGCGATGGCCGCTTCCTCGACAAGCTCGGTTCGTGGAACCCGATGCTGGCGAAGGACAACGAAAAGCGCGTTGAACTGAACGTCGAAGGCATCCAGGCCTGGATTGCCAAGGGCGCGCAGCCGACCGACCGCGTCCTGCGCTTCCTCGCTGAAGCCGGCGTTGCCCAGCGCGAAACCCGCAACAACCCGAACAAGGCAAAGCCTGGCAAGAAGGCACAGGAACGTGCCGCCGAGCGTGCACAGCGCGAAGAAGACGCCAAGGCTGCCGCTGCAGAGGCTGCTGCAGAATAATTCTCTATCCGCTTTGGCGGAGGAGGGGGGGGGCCCGGGCGGGGCGCGCGGGTTGTTGTTTTGT
>JAEWOP010000248.1 GCA_023399635.1 Pseudomonadota bacterium | reverse complement strand
CCCAGAGCCAGTCGGAAACGATCACGTCGAGATCCCCGGACAACATGGCCACATTTGTCGCGTCTTCACCGGCAAAATTCTGGATATCGAGATCGATGCCGTTGCTTCGGTCGAAACCGTGATGCTTCAGGGTATCGAGCTCCCAACTAACTGTGCCGAATTTCAGAACCCCGACCGTAATGCGGGGAAGATCCGATGCGGCAATCGCAGGCAATCCGAAACCTGCCACCGCAAGCCCTAACGCAAGTCCTCCAAATTCACGTCGTGATGTTTGCATAGTTACCCCCTCAGGTATCGCATTCAGATGTCTCGGCCTCCGTCGGGATAGATACATTTCCACCGCATCACCTTGAGCCGTGGCCGGGCTTGCGACCACCGCGCGATATGGCTTGGCGCCGCAGTCATGCATTGAAGGAGGGAGCCTTGGCTTTCGAAGTAAAGATGTTCGTCGCGGCAGCTGTTGGGGCTGGCCAACAGGCAGACAGTTATGACGAGATCGACGAGATTCACCGGAGCACCTTCCTTGCACGTGCACAGGAATAGAACCGCAGCATCCATCTGCTGCGCAAGTTTCCACCATGGCTCTGCAAGGTGCCCGATGAGGAGCCAGTCTTAAAGTAAGCCCCCCGCTACCCTGCGTCAACCGTCGCCGTACTTGCTTCCATCGTGCCTGACGAGCCTCTGTTGACTCGCTTGAGTGAAAGTCTAACTTCCTTCAGCGGGTGTTGTTCGTAACATTTTGCTCGGCAGCATTCATACAACGCGCAGAACTTCGGGAGGAAGTGGAATGCAGGTTGCTGTAGTGGTGGGAGTTCTCGGTTTATTGGTCGCATCCGCGGGTCATTGTCTGGCCCAGGACGCAGCCGCTGGCGAAAAGGTGTTTGCGAAATGCAAGGCCTGTCATGTCGTTGACGCTGATACCAACAAGATCGGACCTTCGCTGAAAGGCGTTGTCGGCCGTACCGCTGGCACCCATGAGGGGTTCAGGTACTCGCCTGCGATGGTTGCGGCAGGAGAAAGCGGCATTGTCTGGAACGACGAGACCCTCGCAGCCTATCTTCGTGATCCGAAAGGCTACATCAAGGGCAACAAGATGGCTTTCGTCGGCCTCAAGAAGGACGATGAACTCGCCAATGTCATCGCTTACCTGAAGCAGTTTTCAGAGTAAGCGAGGGACTGCATCACCGTTCTTCCATCGTCTGCGAAACCGTCTTGGCCAGCGCGTACAAGCGCTGCTCGATCAAGGTCGGGACTTCGCAGACGAAGGTGAGGGATTGCACGCGCTCCTGGAATATCCTCGTGCGGAGGACAAGTTGGTCGTCACGGGCGGCGATCTCATTGGCATCGGCACCCGCCTTCGCTCGCAGCGCATCGACCGCAGAGGCGTCCCGACGCAACGATTCCGCCATGTCGCGCTGCGTATGAGCATAGCGGCCAATGCCGCTGATAACCTGCGACCGTTCGCGGTTCATGTGCTCGAAAAGCCCCTGCATGAGCTTCGCGAGCTGCGTCTGCCGCTCCGATGAGGTCAGCCGGGCTGAGTAATCCCGGATCATCTGCTCTGCTTCGGTGATCGGCACGCGACGTGCGGCGAGTTCGGCGACGAGTCCGGTGATAGCGGCGTCCTTTGCCCAATCGGCAGCCGCCGACGGTAATTCCGACCCGTTCCAGATCTGTCCAAACGAAAGCTCGGGGACCTTGCGCTGGATGCAAGGCCAATCCGGATCGTCACCTTGGGCAGCGAGAGCCGCCGTTGCCGGCACGGCGAACAAGGCACACGCCAAGCATAACCGCGCCACCATCTCTCGGTATCTCATATGTTTCCTCCCTCTTGCCTGCGGCTAAGCAGGCCTTTTGACGGATCATAGGCATAGATAGCGCCACCCAGGAAAAGCACGATGCATCCGACAACCACCAGCAGAGAACTCCAATCAACCTGACCGTACAAGGCAAAGCGCACCAGTTCGACGGCATAGGTAAAAGGGTTGGCGAGGCAGATCTGGTAGAGCAGCGGGCTTGCTTCCTGAATGCGCCAGAGCGGATAAAGCGCCGACGAGGCGAAATACATCGGGAAGATCACGAAGTTCATGACGCCTGCGAAATTCTCAAGCTGCTTGATCAGCGAGGAGAGCAGCATGCCGAGCGAACACAGCATGACGCCGGCAAGAAAGAGCGCCGGCAGAATGAACAGGTAGCCGATCGCGGGTGGCTTGACGCCCCAGAACCACGCAACCGCGAGGAAGACGTAGACCTGGAGGATTGAAACCGCAACGCCGGCCAGCAGCTTCGACACCAGCAGGAACCAGCGCGGGAAAGGGCTGACCAGCAAGGTTCGCATGCTGCCCATCTCGCGGTCATAGACCATGGAAAGCGAGGACTGCATGCCGCTGAACAGCAAGATCATTCCACACAGTCCGGGCGTGATGTACACCTCGTAGAGGACGTAGGTCTTGTACGGGGGAATGATCGACACGCCGAGAACTTGTCGAAATCCCGCGGCAAACACGAAGAGCCACAGCAACGGGCGTATCAGAGACGAGATGAAGCGCTCGCGCTGGTTGAGAAAACGCAATGCTTCTCTGAAGACGATGCCGCGAAAGCAGATCAGATACTGGGCAAGACCAAAGCTGACCCTCTCGCGGCGATCGCTGGCTATAATGTCAGCGTCCAACGGCACCGTCATTGGGCCACCTCCTTTGCCTGCACGTCCCCTTGCGTCAGAGCAGCGAAGGCTTGGCCGATATCTGCTGTACCCGCATCCGCAATGACGTCGGAGACTTTGCCATCGGCCAGGACACACCCCTGATGAAGCAGTACGACGTGGTCACCGGGGTCCACCTCATCGATGAGGTGCGTCGCCCACAGAACGCTGATCCCCTCCTGCAAGACGAGACTTCGTATGGTGGCAAGGATTTCCGCCCGCGACTGGATATCAA
>JAEWOP010000207.1 GCA_023399635.1 Pseudomonadota bacterium | reverse complement strand
GTCTACGCCTTCTTCGACACCTTCGGCATCATCCATGCAGTGACGGGAGGCGGACCTGCAAAGGCGACGGAAACGCTCGTCTACAAGGTCTATAACGACGGCTTCGTGAACCTGAATCTAGGCTCCTCGGCCGCACAGTCCGTCGTCCTGATGGTGATCGTGATCGCTCTGACGGCCTTCCAATTCCGCTTCGTCGAGAAAAAAGTGCATTATGGTTGAGGCTCGCGCATGATCGAGAACCGCCCTGTCGCGAGGCTGATGGCCCATCTGATGCTCGTCATCGGCATCATCATCGTCGCATTTCCGATCTACTACACCTTCGTCGCCTCAACGATGACGTCGGTGGACATCATCCGTCCGCCGATGTCGCTGCTGCCCGGCGACCAGTTCGTGGAGAACTATACCGGCGCCATGTCCGGCGGTCTGGAACAGGTCGTTGGTGTCAGCCTGGAGCGGTTGCTGTTCAACACTTTCGTGGTGGCAATGGCGATCGCGATCGGAAAGATCGTCATCTCCTTCCTGTCCGCCTTTGCGATCGTCTTCTTCCGCTTCCCCTTCCGCATGGGCTTCTTCTGGATGATCTTCATCACCCTGATGCTGCCGGTGGAGGTGCGCATCCTGCCGACCTACAAGGTGATCGTCGATCTCGGGCTCCTGGATACCTATGCAGGCCTGACGCTGCCGTTGATGGCCTCAGCCACGGCTACCTTCCTGTTCCGTCAGTTCTTCCTGACGATTCCTGGCGAGATGGTGGAAGCCGCCCGCATCGACAATGCGGGGCCCTTCCGCTTCATGAAGGACATCCTGCTTCCTCTCTCGAAGACCAATATCGCGGCACTCTTCGTGATCCTCTTCATCTACGGCTGGACTCAGTATCTCTGGCCGCTTCTCGTGACCAACGACGCGAAGATGAACACGATCATCATCGGGCTGCGGCGCATGGTCGATTTCACCGACGCGTCCACCCCGTGGAACTACGTCATGGTAACCGCGGTGCTCGCCATCATCCCGCCTGTGCTGGTGGTGGTTCTGATGCAGCGCTGGTTCGTCAAGGGTCTTGTGGAGACTGAAAAGTAATGGCCGGAATTGAACTGAAGGATGTCCGCAAGGTCTATGGCGGCAACATCGAGGCGATCAAGGGCGTCTCGCTGAAGATCGAAGACGGCGAGATGATCGTCCTTGTCGGCCCGTCCGGCTGCGGCAAGTCAACGCTGCTGCGGATGATCGCCGGCCTGGAAAGCATCTCGTCGGGCGAGATTGTTATCGGCGACCGCGTGGTGAACCAGCTGGAGCCGTCTGAGCGTGATATCGCCATGGTGTTCCAGAACTACGCGCTCTATCCGCACATGACGGTCAGGCAGAACCTCGCCTACGGGCTGAAGAACCGTAACACGCCAAAGGACGAGATCGATCGCCGGATCACCGAGGCGGCGAGGGCGCTGGAGATCGAGCAATATCTTGAGCGCAAGCCACGCCAGCTGTCCGGTGGCCAGCGCCAGCGCGTCGCCATGGGACGCGCAATCGTGCGCAAGCCTGCAGCCTTCCTGTTCGATGAGCCGTTGTCGAATCTCGACGCCAAGCTGCGCGTTCAGATGCGCGTCGAGATTCGCCGCCTGCAGCGGTCGCTCGCGACCACCAGCGTCTATGTCACCCATGACCAGATGGAAGCGATGACGCTGGCCGATCGTCTCGTTGTGTTGAATGGCGGAAAGATCGAACAGGTCGGAACACCCATCGAGCTCTACGAGCGTCCGGCCTCGACCTTCGTTGCGACCTTCATAGGCTCGCCTTCGATGAACCTCCTGAAGCGCAAGGCGGTGGAGGGGAGCGGCTGGTCGCTCTCCAACACGTCGGGAGTGGCTGCGCACGTGGATACCGTCGGCATCCGCCCTGAAGACATCGTCATCGCCGACGAGAATGCGCCTTCGGATTTCGCCGGCGAGGTGAAGGTCGATGCGGTTGAACTGGTCGGTGCCGAGAGCTACGTCCACGCGTCGCTCGCAGATGGCAGCTCGATTGTCTTTCGCGTAGCCGGCCGCTCGCAGATTGGTATCGGGGAAACGATCCGTATCGCTGCGGCCCAAGCCAACATTCACATGTTCGACGCCGCTGGCCAGCGGCTGGCTTGATCGCTCCTGGCCAAAGTACCCATGTCATATAGAAAGACCCCCGGCGGATACCGCCGGGGGTCTTTTGATCTCAGACTGACTGTAGAAGCTTATTCTTCGTCCGCGTCGCGGTCAGCGTCCGGATCGAAGAAGTCTTCCGGACGGAGTGCATCTTCGTCGACGCCGTAGATGGCGTCAGCCGAGGTGAGGCTTTCGCCCTGTGCCTGACGCTCGGCTTCTTCGGCCGTACGTGCAACGTTGATCTCGATTTCCTTTTCGACTTCTGCATGCAGAAGCAGGGTGACCTTGTGCAGGCCGATTGTCTTGATCGGCAGGCTGAGGTCGACCTGGTTGCGGCCGATGTTGAAGCCTTCGGCAGCGAGCGCCTCGATGATGTCGCGGGCGGCAACTGAACCATAAAGCTGGCCAGTCTCACCGGCGGAACGAACCATGATGAAGGTCTTGCCTTCCAGAGCGTCGGCAACCTTCTGTGCTTCGCCCTTGCGCTCGAGGTTACGTGCTTCAAGGGTGGAGCGTTCGGCTTCGAAGCGCTTCTTGTTGGCTTCGTTGGCGCGCAGCGCCTTGCCCTGCGGCAGAAGGAAGTTGCGGGCATAGCCATCGCGGACCTTTACGGTCTCGCCCATCTGGCCGAGCCGGGCAATCCGTTCAAGGAGAATAACGTCCATGGAGTTGTCCTTTCGAAGTTGAGTTAGTTGGTTTCGTTGGATTGAGGTTTGTCTCGTGCCGGCGTCAGCGCGATTGTCCGCCGTGTATCGGCAAGGCCGAGCACGAGGATGAACAGCGTCGGCAAAAGCATGACGGAAGAAATATAGGCAAGCACCAGCACCGGCAGGCGCCAATCCTTACCTTTGCTGCGGAAGTGAAGTGCGGCAAAGCCCGCCATCAGGAATCCGGCGCCGAACGTGCCGCAGATGGTTGCGCCGATCATCGCCGGCACGCCGCCGAAGAAAGTCAGCAGAATTCCGGCAAGAAAGATGAAGATCGCATTCCGGTTCATCCGGAGCGCCGACGGCATGTCTTCGCGCGGACGCAGCGCCCGGGCTGAACGCGAAACGAGCCGGGACGCGAGGTAGTACGCCGTAAACAGCAACAGGACCCAAAGACCGCCCTGGATCATCGGCAGCATCAGCACGAACATGGATTTCGTCTGCGCAAGTGTTGCCGGATCGGCCGCGAGCGAAGGATCCTGTCCCTGCAAGGCAGCCGTCATCATGTCGACCATCTCGTTGGTCAGGTCCGGGCCGTAGCCGATCACCACGCCAAGTGCGATGACGGCAAGCGTCACCAGGCCGCACAGATGCAGCAGGATGTCGGACAGCGGGTACCAGGCAAGAAGATCGTCCGGCCCGCCGATTTCCGAGGCTGGACGTGCCAGATTGGCCAGATGCGACAGCCATCCGGCCGGAATGAGCGTGAAAACTGCCATCGTCAGTGCAAATGGCAGTGATACGAGAAGCGCACCCAGCGCAGCGGCGGTGACGATTGCCACAACGGCGGTGCGGTTGCCCCAGCCAAGGCCGGCAATCAGGATAGGAAGGGCGGACGCGGCATATAGAACGGAGGCAAGTGCCGGCTGAGACATGGCCACCAGCACCAGAAGGGTGGCGACAACGCCGGCAAGAATGCCGATCGGCAGCACTGTCTGTTTCGGTATCAACACGGTCTCGCTGTCCTGCATGGAGCAGTTAGGGGATCACGCCTGAATGGCCTCAGGCATCTCCATCCCCAACATGGGATTTCAGATCTTCCGATCCGCGCCCATCGCGGAAGGGACGAGGCCCGCCGAACCTGTCGGCGAGCCTCGGTTTATCATTATGCTACGACGTAAGGCAGCAGGCCGAGGAAGCGGGCGCGCTTGATGGCTTGAGCCAGTTCGCGCTGCTTCTTCTGGGAAACTGCGGTGATACGCGACGGAACGATCTTGCCACGCTCGGAAATGTAGCGCTGCAGGAGGCGAACGTCCTTGTAGTCGATCCGCGGTGCATTGGCGCCCGAGAAGGGGCAGGTCTTGCGGCGGCGATGGAACGGACGGCGTGCCGGAGCAGAGGAAATGTCAGCCATGGTGTTTTCTCCTTAGGCTCGATTACGCACGGTCTTCGCGCGGACGGCGCTCGAAGCCACCTTCACGCGGGCCACGGTCTGGACGTGGTCCACGATCGCGATCGCCGAAGCTCGGACGGTCGCCATCGCGACGCGGACGGTCGTCACGGTCGCGCTTCTGCATCATCGCAGACGGACCTTCTTCGTGCTTCTCGACGGAAATCGTCATGTAGCGAAGAATGTCTTCGTTGATGCGCATCTGGCGTTCCATCTCGTGCACGGCAGCTGCCGGTGCGTCGATGTCCATCAGGGCGTAGTGAGCCTTGCGGTTCTTGTTCATGCGGTATGTCAGGGACTTGAGGCCCCAGTTCTCTACGCGCCCGACCTTGCCGCCATTCGCTTCGATAACACCCTTGTACTGTTCTACGAGGGCATCAACCTGCTGAGCGGAAATATCCTGCCGGGCAAGGAATACGTGTTCATAAAGAGCCATGTAAAGCTTTGCCTTTTCTTGCGTTTATCGTCACCCGGATCCGGCGCTAAGCCTCAACGACTGCTCCTGTCCGGCGGTGCCGATGCAAGAAAAGCGTTGTGTTCGAGACGGTCGAGAGCGGAGACACGGGAGGCCGGAAACACTTATGGTTCCTGCTGCAGGCTTGCAGCCTGCCAGCCCTCCGTTCAGCCACCAGCCAGAGGACCGGGTGTTGTGAACGGCGCGTTTATACCCGCTTTTCGCTCAAACACAAGGGTTCGCGACTGAGAAATGGTATCGTGCCAAATGCCCGCGTGTCCAATAACGCTCTGGACCTCAAACCTGAACCAGGAAGACCGTGTAGGTGCCATACGCCGCCAACATGGAGCCGGCCGTGAGACGGTTAACGCCAAGCTTGCTGAACAGCAGCAAAGCAAAGCCGATCGTAAATGCCAGAAGCACAGGGACGTCAAAAAAGCCGAAGCGCGGATCAACATGGACCGGCTGCAGTATCGAGGTCAGGCCGAGGATAAAAAGGATGTTGAAGATGTTCGAGCCAACAATGTTGCCGATCATGATATCCGAATGCCGTCTTGCTGCGGACATGATGCCGGTTGCCAGTTCCGGCAGCGACGTCCCGATCGCGACGACCGTCAGCCCGATGACCGCCTCGGAGACGCCAAAGCCGCGGGCAAGGCTGGTGGCGCCGCGCACGAGCAGTTCGGCGCCGATGAAAAGTGTCGCCAGCCCGCCGAGGATGAAGAGGGACATGATTGCAGGCCGCAGCTTCTTTTGCGGCACCAGGTCATCCTCCCAGGCTTCCGCCGCCTTCTTTCCCTGGCGGTAGGTGTAGTAAAGATAGGCTGCCAGCATCGCGACCATGAGGAGGCCCGCGAGCCGGCCAATAATGCTGAACTGGACCAACGCGACAAGCAGCACCGTTGCGACGAGCATGACAATGGAATCGCGGTTGACGCTCTTGTCCCACTGGGTGATCGGAAAGATCAGCGCACAGACCCCGATGATCAAGAGGATATTGGCCGTGTTCGAACCGACGACATTGCCAAGCGCGATATCGGACGAACCGGCAAGAGCGGCCCGAACGGAAACGAGGAGTTCAGGCATCGAGGTGCCGAAACCGACGATGACCAACGAAACGATCAACGTGGGGATAGCCAGCCGCGACGCCAGAGCCACTGCTCCGCGCAAAAGCCACTCCGCTCCGAAGTAGAGCCCTACAAGGCCACTCAGAACCAGTAGATAATCCATTGAACCCTCGTACCGCATGACCATCGGGATTGACCGGAGCCCAAGTGGAGAGGCTGTGCACCAGTTTACAGTTCACCCGGCTTCACTTTTTCGTTGGCTCCCGACAGCGGGCAAGCGGACGACCCGTGCCCTCTCAGATGCGTCGACTGGTGCGCAATGCGCATGTGTTTCGGGTACGTTCGGATTTCGGGAATGTGTGTAACGTCCTGCGGCCTTCTTCTCGTCATCGTCGGTCTTGCGGTGATGACCGGCATCGACAAGCGCGTCGAGACCGCTCTCGTGGATCTGTCGCTGGCATGGCTGACGCGGCTGGCCGCCCGTTTCTGAAGAGCCGACGCGGCCTCCGTGAACCGCGCCGGCCGCTCTGTCAGATCGGCATTGGGTATTGCCGGTAGATCTCGGCAATTCCCTTCATCACGTCCTCGCTCAGCTTGATATCCTTTGCGCCAATCACGGACCAAAGCTGTTCCATGCTCGTCGCGCCGATGATCGCCGCGGTCATGAAGGGCCGCGTCAGGCAGAAGGCGATCGCCATCTGCGCAAGGTCTAGCTCATGGTTGCGGGCAAGTTCCGCGTAGGCTTTTACCGCCGGCTCCTGCAGCGGCTGCAAACGGCCCCCAAGATCGCTGTTGATGGTCGCCCGCGACCCCTCGGGGCGCGCGCCATCCAGGTACTTGCCGCTCAGAATGCCGGCGGCGAGCGGCGAGTAGGCAAGCAGTCCAACGTCCTCGTGATGGGCGACCTCGGCAAGATCGAGATCGAAGGTCCGGTAAAGAAGGTTGTACTCGTTCTGGATCGAGGCGACCCGCGGCAGACCATTGGTCTCTGCGGCCTTGAGGTACTGCATCGTGCCCCAGGCGGTCTCGTTGGAGAGGCCGATCGCGCGAAGTTTTCCTTCCTTCACCAGGTCTGCGAGCGTATCAAGCTTCTCGTCAATGCTGTTGATGGCTTCAGCGCTGTCTTGGCTGGAGGCATCGAAGTCCCAAGAGTTGCGGAAATGGTAGTGTCCGCGATTGGGCCAATGGATTTGGTAAAGGTCTATGTAGTCCGTCTGAAGCCGCTTCAGGCTGGCATCGACCGCCTCGCGAAGGGTAGAGCAATCAATAGGCCGTCCGTCGCGGATGTGCGGTCGCCCGCTGCCGGCGATCTTGGTCGCAAGCACGATATCCCCGCGCTTGCCGGTTTTCTTCAACCAACTGCCGATAAATTCCTCGGTTCGTCCGAAAGTTTCTGCGCTAACAGGGGTTGTGGGATAGAGTTCGGCGGTATCGAAGAAGTTCACGCCGCATTCCACCGCATGATCCATCTGTTGATGCGCCTCTGCCTCGCTGTTCTGCGAGCCCCAGGTCATCGTCCCAAGGCAGATCTCCGACACGGAGATGCCCGTGCGTCCCAAGTTGTTGAATTTCATGAAGTCGGTCCTGTGATGGAAGGTGGAGGGAAATCTAGGCAAGATTCGCTGGAGCGCAAGCGCGCAAAGTCCGCGCCTGTGGCAGGAAGGAACACAGAAGCAACTTTTCGGTGAGGAACCGCATTGTGGCGAAGCCGTGGCTGTGCGCGGCGATTGTGCATGATCAGGAGTGTCCTACGATGAGCCAACCCTCTGCCCGATCGAGCGATCCTGCAGTGGCCGATGCGGCTGAGCCACCCACTCGCGGACGCTGGAAGCTGATCGGTCCAGGCATCGTGGCAGCCGCGACAGGCGTCGGCGCCGGCGATCTCGTTGCGACCCTGATTGCCGGATCCCGTTTTGGCTATGCTCTGCTGTGGGCAGCCGTCATAGGCTGCATCGTCAAGATCGCGCTTGCAGAGGGCTCGGCGCGCTATCACCTCGCCACCGGATCGACCATGTTGGAAGGCTGGCGTTCGCTTGGACGCTGGACCAGCTGGTATTTCGGCATCTACATCATGATCTGGGGTTTCGTGTACGGTGCTACCGCGATGAGTGCCACCGCGCTTCCACTTGCGGCATTATTCCCCATTCTGCCGCTCTGGGCATGGGCCATGATCTCCGGCCTCGTCTGCGCGACCTTCGTGGCGTTCAACCAATATGAAATCTTTGAAACGGTGATGAAGGCCTTGATCGGACTCATGTTTGTGATCGTTGTCGGAATCGCCATCCTGATCATGCCCAACCTGGGCGAGGCGGTGACCGGGCTGGTGCCAAGCATACCTGAGGGTTCCGCCATCTACACGCTGGGCCTGATTGGCGGTGTCGGCGGGACGATCACCATGGCCTCCTATGGGTATTGGGTGAATGCCAAGGGTTGGCGCACGCCGGCCTGGATGGGCATCATGCGGCTTGATAATCGGGTGGCCTATGTTGTCACCGGCATCTTTGTGATCGCGATGTTGGTGATCGGTGCGGAGCTTCTCTACACCGCACAGATAGCCCTTTCGAGCGGCGACCGCGGCCTGCTGGATCTCGACGCGGTGCTGCGCGAGCGGTTCGGGCCGGTTGTTTCAACGATCTTCCTGATTGGCTTCTTTGCCACCGCTGTGTCGTCGATCCTTGGCGTTTGGCATGGTGTCTCGTTGCTCTTTGCAGACTTCATCCGCAACGTCCGCGGAGGGACGGGGAGCCGCGGAGAACTCGAGAATAGTCCCGCCTTCCGCTTCTATCTCTTCTGGATGACCATC
The DNA here is from genome assembly GCA_023399635.1 of Pseudomonadota bacterium. Taxonomy (GTDB): domain Bacteria; phylum Pseudomonadota; class Alphaproteobacteria; order Rhizobiales; family Rhizobiaceae; genus Neorhizobium. The sequence continues at coordinate 11,454 of JAEWOP010000207.1, read as the reverse complement.
CCGCCAATGGTGCTGTTGGCCTTCGGCCGACCGTTTGCTCTGGTGGTGATCTACGGTGCCCTCGGTGCTTTCTTCATGCCCTTCCTTGCGATCACGCTGATCTGGCTGTTGAACTCCTCGCGGGTGCCGAAAGAGTGGCGCAGTGGGTGGGTCTCGAATGGTCTCCTTGGTGTCGCTGCGCTCCTATTCATCGTGCTCTGCATCAGCGAGGTGGCAGGGCTCTTGACTGGAGCGTGACGTCGTCAACCACTGCCTTCCGCAAGCCGCCGCACCTTGACTCGTCAACCGGGAACGTGAATGGGGAATGCAAAAACATAGGGAAGGACGTAAATCCCATGAGCATTGCTTTCACGTTTCCGGGGCAGGGAAGCCAAACTGTCGGTATGGGCAAGGACCTGGCTGATGCCTATCCCGAAGCACGCGCAGTTTTCCAGGAGGTCGACGAGGCGCTGGGCCAGAAGCTCTCCGACATCATCTGGAACGGCCCTGAAGAGCAACTGACGCTGACGGCGAATGCGCAGCCTGCACTGATGGCGGTTTCGATCGCGGCCATCCGTGTGATGGAAGCGCACGGCTTGAAGCTTGCCGACAAGGTCTCCCATGTCGCCGGCCACTCGCTTGGTGAATACTCTGCCCTTTGCGCCGCAGGCATGTTTTCGCTCGCTGATACGGCACGCCTTCTGCGCATTCGCGGTGATGCCATGCAGTCTGCGGTCCCGGTGGGTGAGGGCGCCATGGCGGCGATCATCGGGCTCGAACACGGTGATGTCGCGACCATCTGCGAAGAAGCTCGCAGCGCAGGCGCGTGCCAGATCGCCAATGACAATGGCGGCGGGCAGCTTGTCATTTCCGGCGCTAAAGCAGCGGTCGAGAACGCGGCTGCGACCGCAACCGCAAAAGGCGCCAAACGCGCAATCATGCTGCCGGTTTCTGCGCCATTCCACAGCGCCCTGATGTCTCCGGCGGCAGATGCCATGCGTCACGCGCTGGCGCAGGTCAAGAAGCTTGATCCTGTTGTTCCGGTCATTGCCAATGTGCGTGCCGCCCCCGTGACAGACGCGAACGAAATCGCAGACCTGCTGGTTGCCCAGGTGACCGGTCAGGTTCGTTGGCGTGAAACCGTTGAATGGTTCGCGGCCAACGGCGTGACCGAGCTTTACGAGATCGGTGCCGGGAAGGTGCTGACCGGACTCGCGCGCCGCATTGACAAGACTGTCTCGGGAACCGCCGTCAATACGCCGGCCGATATCGAAGCGGCATTGTCCGCAATTCTCGGCTGACCAACCTCAAGAGGACATGACCATGTTTGATCTGACAGGCCGCAAGGCATTGGTGACTGGCGCAACGGGCGGTCTGGGTGAAGAGATTGCCCGCGCGCTTCACAAGCAGGGCGCAATCGTGGGCCTCCACGGCACCCGCGTTGAAAAACTTGAGGCCCTGGCGGCGGAACTTGGTGACCGGGTCAAGCTCTTTCCGGCAAATCTCTCTGACCGTGATGAAGTCAAGGCACTTGGCGAAAAGGCCGAAGCGGAACTGGAGGGGGTAGACATCCTCGTCAACAACGCCGGGATCACAAAAGACGGGCTCTTCGTGCGCATGAGCGACGAGGATTGGGATAAGGTTCTGGAGGTCAACCTGACTTCCGTGTTCCGGCTCACGCGCGAACTGACGCATCCCATGATGCGCCGGCGCTTCGGCCGCATCATCAACATCACCTCCGTTGTCGCGGTGACCGGCAATCCCGGCCAGGCGAACTACTGCGCCTCCAAGGCCGGCATGATCGGCTTCTCCAAATCGCTGGCGCAGGAAATTGCCACCCGCAACGTTACCGTCAATTGCGTGGCCCCGGGCTTCATCGAGAGCGCCATGACCGGCAAGCTGAACGAGAAGCAGAAGGAAGCGATCCTTGGCGCCATTCCGATGAAGCGGATGGGAGCCGGTGCCGACATCGCCGCGTCGGTTCTTTACCTCGCTTCCAACGAAGCTGGCTACGTCACGGGGCAGACGCTGCACGTCAATGGCGGTATGGCGATGATCTGACGAGGTTCCCTATCGATGCACTCGCCTGTGGGTGCTTTGGCAGGGAACAAATTCTGGCTTTGCCTGACATGGAAAGCATGTTAAGCGGGCCATGACTGTGGACAGTCGCCCCGAAATGCAGGGGATCATTGCGCTTTTGTGGCGGTGATCGGAACCTGCCGAGGGTTGAACGGGTTTGCCAGCGTAGCCGACATTGTCGGCCCGCGCAGGTTTCAACAGGGTGCGGATGCCATTGAGGCATTCGAGATGATTAAAGGTCGAGGAAACCGACATGAGCGATATCGCAGAACGCGTTAAGAAAATTGTTATTGATCACCTCGGCGTTGACGCCGACAAAGTTGTCGAAGGCGCAAGCTTCATCGACGACCTCGGTGCGGACTCGCTCGACACGGTCGAACTGGTCATGGCTTTCGAAGAAGAATTCGGCGTTGAAATCCCGGACGATGCAGCCGACTCCATTCTGACCGTCGGCGATGCCATCAAGTTCATCGAAAAGGCTCAGGCCTAATCGATCCTCGCTATCAGGGTGCCGTATGGCAACCTACACGACGGCCCGCTCGATCGGGCCGTTTTAGCATGTAGAACACGACATACAGGGTGGGACGCTGGCGATGAGACGGGTCGTTATCACCGGTACCGGTATGGTATCTCCTCTTGGCTGCGGTACGGACGTAAGCTGGCGTCGGCTGCTCGCTGGCGAAAATGGCGCCCGCAAGGTCACCGAGTTCGAGGTCGAGGATCTTCCGGCCAAGATCGCTTGCCGCATTCCGCTGGGTGACGGTTCGGAGGGCACGTTCAATCCCGATGATTGGATGGAGCCCAAGGAACAGCGCAAGGTAGATCCTTTCATCATCTACGGCATGGCTGCCGCTGATATGGCGTTGAACGATGCCGACTGGCATCCGCAGACGGACGATGATCAGATCGCCACCGGCGTTCTCATCGGCTCCGGCATCGGCGGCCTGGAAGGGATCGTGGAAGCTGGCTATACGTTGAAGGAGAAGGGCCCCCGGCGCATTTCTCCCTTCTTCATACCGGGTCGTCTCATCAACCTGATTTCTGGCCAGGTGTCGATCCGCCACAAGTTGCGCGGCCCGAACCATTCCGTGGTCACAGCATGTTCCACGGGAGCGCATGCCATCGGCGACGCCGCCCGCCTGATTGCGCTCGGTGACGCGGATGTGATGGTTGCAGGTGGGGCAGAATCCCCCATCTCACGTATCGCTCTCGCCGGCTTTGCCGCTTGCAAGGCGCTTTCAACGCAGCACAACGAGGAGCCGCAAAAGGCTTCCCGGCCCTATGATCGCGACCGCGACGGCTTTGTCATGGGCGAGGGGGCTGGCATCGTTATCCTGGAGGAGCTGGAGCACGCAAAGGCTCGTGGTGCGAAGATCTATGCCGAAGTCGTCGGCTATGGCCTGTCGGGCGACGCCTTTCACATCACGGCCCCATCGGAAGATGGCGAGGGCGCCTTCCGCTGCATGACGATGGCATTGAAGCGGGCGGGTCTGGCTCCCGCCGATCTCGATTACATCAATGCTCATGGCACCTCGACGATGGCAGATACGATCGAGCTTGGTGCGGTCGAGCGTCTGGTCGGAAACGCCGCTTCGAAGATCTCCATGTCTTCGACCAAATCTGCGATTGGCCATCTGCTTGGCGCTGCCGGTGCCGTAGAGGCGATCTTCACGACGCTTGCGATCCGCGACAACATTGCTCCGCCGACGCTGAACCTCGACAACCCGGATGTGGAGACCGCAATCGACCTCGTTCCCCACAAGGCGAGATCGCGGGAGATCAACGTCGCCCTGTCGAATTCCTTTGGCTTTGGCGGGACGAACGCATCCTTGGTCCTGCGCCGATATGAGGCCTGACCGCGTCGGTTCGCCGGAGCCACCAAACCTCGGTGGCTCTATCTTCTGAACCTGTTTTTGCCGTATTGCTTGGTCAAACAACGGACGGAATGACCGTGCTTTCAGGGGGGCGCAGTGAACAACAGCAATCATATCGGTGATACGCCGCCAGCTTACGGAAGCGGCAGTGGCCCTATCATTCCTAAATCGCCGAATGAGGCATTGAAGCCGGAGCGCGTTCCGGAGCCGCCGCGACGTTCTCGAAATGCGCGCAGCCAGCTGGTGATCTTCCTCAATTTCGTGATGACGATGGTCGTGCTGGTGTGCGTCGTTGCGGTTGCCGGTTTCTATTACGTCGTCTCGTCGTTCCAGAAGGAAGGCCCGCTGGAAGCAAATACCCGGTTCATGGTGCGCCCCGGAAACGGACTCGCAGAGATCGCGAACAATCTCGAGCGAAACGGCATTGTTTCAGATGCCCGCGTCTTCCGCTATGTGAGTGCCACCTATATGCGCGACGGACGCACGCTGAAGGCCGGCGAATACGAGATCCCGGCGCATGCCTCCATGCGAGAGGTGATGGAGCTCTTGGAGTCTGGTAAGTCGGTTCTTTATTCCGTCGTCTTTCCCGAAGGATTGACAGTCCGCCAGATGATGCTGCGCTTGGCCGAGGATCCTGTGCTGGAAGGTGATCTTCCAGCAGAGATCCCACCGGAAGGAAGCCTGCGTCCAGACACCTACAAGTTTACGCGTGGCGCCAAGCGTGCCGACATCATTCAGCAGATGCGGACGGCCCAGCAAAGGCTAGTCGATCAGGTGTGGGAGCAGCGTGACCCGGATCTGCCGGTTAAGACCAAGGAAGAATTCGTGACGCTCGCTTCCATTGTCGAGAAGGAAACGGGCCAGGCAGAGGAGCGGGCACGTGTCGCCTCCGTCTTCCTCAACCGGCTCAGCAAAGGCATGCGCCTGCAGTCTGATCCAACCATCATCTATGGCCTTTTTGGCGGTGACGGAAAGCCGGCGGATCGGCCGATCTACAAGTCGGACATCCAGAAGGAGACGCCGTACAACACCTACGTGATCAAGGGCCTTCCGCCGACACCGATCGCAAACCCTGGCCGCGCAGCGCTTGAAGCAGTTGCCAATCCCTGGCGCACGGACGACCTTTACTTCGTGGCTGATGGTACAGGGGGGCATGCCTTTGCGGCAACGCTTGAGGAACACAACGCCAATGTCCGACGCTGGCGCAAGCTCGAAGCAGAGCGCGCAAATTCCCCGGAAGCGGAACTGGGCAACGGTCAGCCGGGTGGCGCCGAGGCTGAGAAGCCAGCGAATTGAGGCCTTGAGCCTGAGGCGGAGAAGAGCATGAGCCTGCAATCTATGACCGGCTTTGCGCGAAGCGAAGCCACGGAAGGACGCTACCGCATTGCCTGGGAGCTTCGTTCGGTCAACGGAAAGGGACTCGACCTCAGGCTTCGGCTGCCATCAGGGTACGAGCAGCTGGAAGCTGACGCGCGGCGCCTGGTGTCCGACAGCTTCTCGCGCGGTAATATTCAGGCGACACTGAGCGTCAATCTGGCCGAAACGAGACTACAGGCGGTTGTGAACCGCGAGGCGCTGGACGAGGTTCTAGCGCTGCGTGCCGAACTTGGCGATGCAATTGATCCTTCGCCGTTGCGTATGGACACGCTTCTGGCCATGCGTGGCATCGTCGAGATCCGTGAAGCTGAAGAAGATGCCGACGAGGCGATCGCACGGGACACCGCAATCCTTGCTGTGCTGAAGCAGGCACTGGTAGCGTTATCGCAGATGCGCCAAGGCGAAGGCGCCGCCTTGGCTGAAATCATGTCTAGCCAGATCGCGCGAATAGCCGAGTTGACGGCCACCGTGGAAGCCGACCCTTCTAGGTCTCCGGAAGAGATTGCGCGAAAGCTGTCGCAGCAGGTTGCGTCACTCGTTATGGAGGCAGGGTCACTTGATCCTGCTCGTCTACATGCAGAGGTCGCGCTGCTTGCCACGAAAGCCGATTTGCGGGAAGAGATAGATCGGCTGAAGGCGCATGTTTCGGCGGCGCAGGAGCTTCTCCGAAAGGGTGGCCCGATTGGCCGGCGTTTGGACTTCTTGGCGCAGGAATTCAATCGCGAATCAAATACCATCTGTTCCAAATCCAACTCTGCTGCGGTTACCGCCGCCGGGCTGGAGCTGAAAGTCGTCATCGACCAGTTCCGTGAACAGGTCCAGAATCTGGAGTGATGCATGAAGCCCGCGGCGACCTCGCCTGTTAAGATTACCCGCCGTGGGCTGATGCTCGTTTTGTCTTCGCCTTCCGGCGCCGGCAAGTCGACGATTGCCCGAAATCTGATGGAAGACGATCACACGCTAGAAATCTCCGTCAGCGTCACGACCCGTACCAAACGCCCCAGCGAGATTGCGGGCAAGCACTACCACTTCATCACTGTCCCACAGTTCGAACGCATGCGCGATGCGGGAGATCTTCTGGAATGGGCAGAGGTCCACGGAAACTACTACGGCACACCACGCGAGCCGGTTGAGCAGGCGATGTCCGAAGGCCGGGACATGCTGTTCGACATCGACTGGCAGGGAGCCTTGCAGTTGCAGGAGAAGATGAAGGCGGATGTTGTGTCGATCTTCGTCCTGCCGCCATCCATGACCGAGCTGCAATCCCGTCTCCATCGCCGTGCCGAAGACACCGAGGAGGTGATCCGCACGCGGCTGCTGAATTCCCGCTCCGAGATCGAGCACTGGCGCGAATATGACTATGTGATCGTCAACGACGATCTGGATGAGGCCTACGGCTATATCAGTTGCATCGTAAAGGCCGAACGCATCCGCCGTGACCGCCGCCACGGCCTCTTCGACTTCGTGCAGAACCTGCTGACGGAAGAGCCATCGCTCTAGGATCCGCCGATGGAGGGAGCAGGAGAAGGGTTGCGGAAATCAGCTGAGACGCAGCCTTCCGGACTCCCTCCGCAGGGGCCACCATTGTCGAAGCGACTAATGCTGTCGTTCTATGTCGCAGCTACAAGCAGTTCGCCAGCCGCGCGAACTCCTCGACCGACAGTGTCTCCGCCCGTCGTGCCGGGTCGATTCCTGCCTTGTTGAGCAGCAGCTCGCCACCAAGCGGCTTCAGGCTTTGGCGCAGCATCTTGCGTCGCTGCCCAAACGCCGCCTGCGTCACCCGCTCCAGCTTACCAACGTCGCAGGGCAGGGGGGCGTGGCGCGGTGTCAGGTGAACGACCGTAGACGTCACCTTTGGCGGCGGCGTGAAGGCCTGCGGCGGCACGTCGAAAACCATGTGCGCGTCCGTACGCCAGCCGGCGAGCACGCCGAGCCTGCCATAGTGGTCGTCGTTCTCGTCTGCGACGATCCTCTGTCCGACCTCCTTCTGGAACATCAGCGTCAGCGATTCCCAAAAAGGAGGCCAGTCGCCAGGCAGGAGCCAGTTTACCAGCAACTGCGTGCCCACGTTATAAGGAAGATTGGCAATGATCTTGACCGGTCCTTCCGGCACGAGTGCCGCGAGGTCAACCTTCAGTGCATCGCCTTCGATGACCTCCAATCGGCCGGGATAGTGTTCGCCGATTTCCGCAAGAGCTGGCAGGCAGCGGGAGTCGCGTTCAATCGCAATAAGCTTCTTTGCGCCGAGCGAAAGGATCGCCCTCGTCAGCCCTCCGGGCCCTGGGCCTACCTCTATCACCGTTGAGCCTTCGAGTGGCCCGGCACTGCGGGCGATCTTCTGCGTCAAGTTGAGGTCAAGCAGGAAATTCTGGCCGAGCGATTTCTTCGCGTCCAGACCGTGACGCTGGATCACGTCGCGCAGCGGCGGAAGACCATCAAGTGTCGCCATCAAAGAGCGACCTTGGCGGATTTTTCCGCCAGTTGCGCAGCAAGCTTTAGCGCTTCCACCAAGCTTGTCTCTCGAGCCAGTCCCTGGCCGGCGATCCCAAAAGCGGTGCCGTGGTCGGGTGAGGTGCGGATGAACGGCAGTCCGAGCGTCACGTTGACTGATGTATCGAACCCAAGCGCCTTGGCGGGGATCAGTGCCTGATCGTGGTACATGCAGACGGCAACGTCGTAGCGTGCACGGGCTTCGTCATGGAACATGGTGTCGGCGGGCAGGGGACCAAACGCGTTGATGCCCTCGCTCCTAGCCCTCGCAATGGCCGGATGGATGATCGCCAGATCCTCTTTGCCGATCGCCCCATCTTCTCCAGCATGGGGGTTCAGCCCCGCCACAGCGAGCCGCGGCTGCGCAATGCCAAAGCGCTCCTTGAGATCACGATGGGCGATACGGCAGGTGTCGACGATCAGGTCCTCGGTCAGTAGCTCAGGGACAGACTTGATCGGGATGTGAATTGTGACGGGGATTGCTCGAAGTCTTGGTCCGGCCAGCATCATGACGGGCATTACAGGGTTACCCGTTGCCCGCTGGGCTAGGTCCGCGAGAAATTCGGTGTGGCCTGGAAAACCAAAGCCGCCCTCGTACAACACCGACTTTGCAATGGGATTGGTCACAACCGCCGCGGTTTCGCCTCCAAGCGTAAGCGAGACCGCCGCCTCAATAGCTGAAAGTGTACTCTGCGCCGTTGCCACATGCGGCTCACCGGCAGCTATCTCGGCGCCGGCCGATATCGGATAAACAGGCAAGGCGTCGGCAAAGATTCCGAGCGCCTCAGAAGGCGCAACTTCGCGCAGGAGAACGGTCAGGCCCATCAGCCTGGCACGCGCGGCCAAGATCGCCGGATCGCCGAGGTAAATGAAGGGCGAAATCCCGTTCTCGGCACGCTTTAGCCACGCAGCGAGGCTGATATCAGGTCCAATGCCGGCGGGATCGCCCTGGGTGAGAGCAAGCGGGCGATCAAGCGGCATTACCGTCCTCTCTTAGCGGTAGTCGATCTGAGCCTTCGAGCGCAGCTCTTCCAGATACTTCTGCTCATTTGGATTGCCTTCGCCGGCCTTCTGCTTGCCGAGATCCTCGGCACGGAAGACAACTTCCGCAGCAAAATCGTCAGAAACCTGTCGCTGGTTGCAGATCGCCAGGAACTCGACGCCGCGTTCGGTCGTGCGCACGCCGGTCGTCGTGCCGGACGCCTTTTCGATCAGCGGCTTCCAATCTTCCGGCAGTTCCGGTGCAAGGACACGGCCCAAATCGCGGATCGACACATCGAGCATGGTTGCTGCAAACTGCTTGGATTGCTCGCAGCCGGGGAACTTGGAGCGAGAGGCCTCAGCTTCCGCCTTCCGCTTGCCGAGGATGGCATTCCGTCGTGACTCCGGAACAACAAAGATGACCTGCTGCAGGAAGTACTCGGTCGTGACCGGCTTTTCCTTGTTCTCCATCATCCGCTTGACCAGATCTTCGGACGACATGCGTCCGCGGCTGCCGCCATAGCGGGCGTTCACAAGGCGTGGCCAGCTCATCTGAACGGCAATATATTGCTTGAAGTGCTCAGCGCCGACACCTGCCTGTGACAGGATCTTGGTGAGTTGCTCGGGAGAAAGCTTGTTACCGGCGGCAAAGCGCGCGAACGCCTTATCCACGTCGTCGGTGCTGACCGACATCCGGACACGCGCGATTTCCTCACGCTTCAGCGCCTCTTCCACCAGCTGATCGCGCGCGGTCTTGGTGTCGCTCTTCTGGCGCTGAAGACGCAGGAAAGCGGCACGACGGGCCACATCGCTGCTGGTAATCGGAGTCTTGTTGACGACGGCGGCGATCTCGCTCGCCGCCTGCGCGGGTGCAAACGACGGGTCGATCGCCACCGAAGCGGCAAGGGCCGCTACCGCAACGAGAACCCGGCGTGTCGCTGTCTTTGCCGACATGATGTTCGTTCTCCTCCGTAGCCGCGGTCATCCGGCAGCCGGTCTTGCCTGTCTACAACAAGTCGAGCGCCTTGCACAATTCTTGCGGCAAAACGATGACTGGTCGCTAATTGCCGATGGCAATGTCACCAAGGGTCCGGAACTCTAAGCGAGCGCTGACAGTCCAGTCGTTGGCGTTAATGTCGGCAGGTTCGTCCGAGTAAGCAACACTGAAGATCGTGCACTCGTCTGCATAGGTAAAGCCAATGCCGCGACGGATGACTTCTTGGTCGTTCAGGTCCCAGATGGCGGACCCACTCACTGACCAGTTCTCGTTGATGCGGAAGCTGCTGGACGACTGCAGCAGATCAGTGTCTGCAGCCGAGCCGTAGTCGGGCTGCGCCTCGATCTGTGTATAGAGCAGCGACCCGCTCAGTCTGGCTGTTGTATAGCTGAACTCGGCGTCGGTGCGCTGGATTTCGAACGAATCCTTGTCGAAACGTGCCCCGGCGCTAAGTGAGAACCCTTGAGGCAAGTCAATGCCTGCCATCCCGACATAATCAGAAACGTCAGAATCAAGACCTGAATTGGCGCCGGCATTGACCATATCGTCTGTCGTGAATGAGTTCAGACCTGCCAAATGGTAGCTCTGCCCAAAGATGCCGCGCAGCCCGACCCCGTTGTCAAATGACCCGGTATAGCGCAGCCCGACATTGGCCCTCGTACCACCTTCAATGCGATCAAAGCCGGAGAACTTGTCACGCTCGAACAGATTGGCGGCATCGAACACGAAGCTCTGCGCATCCTCATTTGGGAGTCCGCCGGCGTGTTGTTCATTTGGCCGGATAAAGACCTGAGCAATCGGCTCCAGGATGTGGCTGCTGTTGTCGGTGGAAATCAGGAACGGATAGCGCGCCTCCAGGCCCGCCGTCAGCATGTAGCGGCCATAGCCACCCGAGCTTTCAACATCGTAGCTGTAGGTGCTTGGAGTTGGCGGCGTACCGGCGAGGGCCGTGAACGAGGGATCCGACATGTCGTGGCGCAGGGCATCGCCACGTGCTGCCAAGAGCGGGGTCAAAAGCAGTCCGCCAGATGTGGTGAAGGTCCGCTTCCACTCCGCCTCTGTCGTGAAGCGGCTGTAGCTTCCCTCGAGGCCACGGTAACGATCACTGGTTCCAACGAGTTCGAAGTCCTCTTCTCGGCGCGACAGGTTCGTCAGGTTGTTCGTGATCGTCAGTTGTCCGCCTGCCACCGGCTCGGGTGCTATGTACTGGTAGTCCAGCGACGGGTAAACCATCGCTTGCAGCTTTTCGGCGGTCCTGTTCGGCCCTTGATCCTGTACGTCAAAGTAGTAGCCATGGAGGTCGAAGTAGTTCCGCTCGCCGAGACCAGTCAGGTAAACCTCGTTGCGGAACACGTCGTCATCGACGCCATTTAACGAATAGGTCTTCGAGAAGTTATTGTCGCTCTGGAGCATAACGTCCCAGCCGAACGTCCATCGCGGGTTGATCTCAAAGCGCGCTTCCGAAGCGGCCATGACGCGAGTATCCGCGTTGTAGTCGCTCGTTCCTGGAGTGAATGCATCCGGATTTTTTTGATTGATCCCGGCAAAGCGGAAGGTGTGCCGTCCGTTCTCGAAGCGGTTGCGCACCTCGCCTTCCAGCAGCAAGCCCTGGCCCGTAAAATAGGTTGGGCTCAGCGTTGCATCCATGTGCGGCGCGAAAACATGATAGTATGGAAC
>JAEWOP010000197.1 GCA_023399635.1 Pseudomonadota bacterium | reverse complement strand
GTCGTGGTTCATCGGATCCTCCTCGTTAGGCAGGTGCTCCGCTAGATCTAGGAATTGATGCGTCGCCGTACACCCTCCCCCTTCCCTTTTGACAGAACGCCGCTCATGCGATCATCTGCACGATGTCGCTCGTCTGGGAATTGAGATGCAAAGAAACATGCAGCCGATCATGACCGCGCTCGAAATCCACGACTTCCTCGACAGGGAGTTCCCGCAGATCCATGCCGACGGAGAGGTCTTGACCATCACGGAGGTAGCACCCGGTCAACTCTCCATGCGCTTTCAGCCGACTGAGCGACACCTTCGGCCGGGCGAGACGATCTCCGGCCCTGCAATGGTGATGCTGGCAGATGTCGCCGCCTATGCCGTTATTCTGGCGCATGTCGGCCCGGTTGCTCTTGCGGTGACGACCAGCCTCAACATCAATTTCCTGCGCAAGCCTAAGCTGGCGCCGCTTCTGTGCCAGTGCCGTATCTTGAAATTGGGCAAACGGCTGGCGGTGATCGATGCCATGCTGCTCCAGGAAACGGCTGCAGGACCCGTGGCACAGGCAAGCGTGACCTATTCAATTCCACCGAAATGATGTGGTATTATAAAACCACAGATATAAGCCGCTGTTTTCATGGATCATTTTTTCCGACAGCTGAAAACCGTGTTCTTGACGGCCAAACCCGCCGCCATTATAAGCACCGTCAGATCGCGGACCTTCAGGGCCCGCTTTCTTTTTGGTGCCGTGGCGCCAACTCAAGCAACAAGAAACGCCCATCATCGGAGTTATCCGAAGGTTTGGGTCCAGATGAAGAAAGCACGAACATGTCAACCTTCGTTCAGAAGCCCGCCGAGGTGGAGAAGAAGTGGGTGATCATCGACGCGGAAGGTCTCGTCGTCGGTCGTCTCGCCACCATCGTTGCAACCCGCCTGCGCGGCAAGCACAAGGCCACCTACACCCCCCACGTCGATGACGGCGACAACGTCATTGTCATCAATGCCGAGAAGGTCGTCCTGACCGGCAAGAAGTACACTGACAAGAAGTATTACTGGCACACCGGTTACCCGGGTGGCATCAAGGAGCGCACGGCGCGCCAGATCATCGAAGGCCGCTTCCCGGAGCGCGTCGTTGAGAAGGCAATCGAGCGCATGATCCCGCGCGGCCCGCTTGGTCGTCGCCAGATGAAAAACCTGCGCGTTTACGCCGGCTCGAACCACCCCCATGAAGCCCAGCAGCCGGTCGCTCTCGACGTGGCATCGCTGAACAAGAAGAACGTAAGGAGCGCCTGATAATGGCCGATCTCTCCTCTCTGAAGGATCTCGCTCCGGCGGCCGAAAACCAGGCTCCGGTCCATGTCCGCAAGGTCGATGCGCAGGGCCGCTCCTATGCGACCGGCAAGCGCAAGAACGCCATCGCCCGCGTTTGGGTCAAGGCTGGCTCCGGCAAGATCATCATCAACGGCCGTGACTTCTCCGCGTATTTCGCGCGTCCGGTTCTGCAGATGATCCTGCAGCAGCCGCTGGTTGCCGCTGCCCGCACCGGCCAGTTCGACATCGTCGCCACGGTTGCCGGTGGCGGTCTTTCCGGCCAGGCCGGTGCCGTTCGTCACGGTGTCTCCAAGGCGCTCACCTATTTCGAGCCGGGCCTGCGCCCTGTTCTGAAGAAGGGTGGCTTCCTGACCCGCGACAGCCGCGTTGTCGAGCGTAAGAAGTACGGTAAGGCCAAGGCCCGTCGCTCCTTCCAGTTCTCCAAGCGTTAATCGCTGCTGGATTTGGAATTCGGAAAAGGCGGGGCTTCGGCTCCGCCTTTTCCTTTTGTGCTTCTGCCGTTCAAGATACCGCTCCCACTCGCTGCAACAGGTTTGCGCATCATGCCCGGAAAGACCATAGACCACGCCTTTACCGCAACCAGCCCCACTTCGGCGGCAACCGATCCGACCTATGCAGGCGCCCTCTCCTTCATGCGCCGGCGGTTCAGCAAGGACGTGAGTGGCGCCGATGTCGTGGTCTGGGGCATTCCGTTCGACGCCGCCACCTCCAACCGTCCCGGCGCGCGTTTTGGTCCGCAGGCAATCCGCCGTGCATCGGCAATCTTCGATAACGATCCACAGTATCCGTTTGGGCGCGACCTCTTCTCCCAGATGGCCGTCGTAGACTACGGGGACTGCCTGCTCGACTACGGCAACCACCAGGAAACGCCTGCAACCATAGAGCAGGACGCATCCCGCCTGATTGCCGATGGCGCTTTCCTGCTGACACTTGGCGGCGACCACTTCATTACCTGGCCACTCCTGAAGGCACATGTCGCCAGGCACGGTCCCCTCGCCCTGGTGCAGTTCGACGCCCACCAGGATACCTGGTTCGACGACAACCGCCGCATCGATCACGGCTCCTTCGTCGCCCGCGCGGCTCAGGAGGGCTTGATCGACACCAGGCGCTCAATCCAGATTGGCATCCGGACCCACGCGCCGGAGGATTGCGGTCTCCGCATTATCTATGGACATGAGGTTGAGGAAATGACGCCGGCCCAGATTGCGCAAGTGATCCTGGACCATACGCAGAGTGCACCCGCCTACCTCACCTTCGATATCGACTGCCTGGACCCCGCCTTTGCGCCAGGGACAGGAACCCCCGTTGCTGGCGGCCCGTCCAGCGCAAAGATCCTTTCTGTTCTGCACAAGCTAACGGAGCTCGACATCCGCGGCGCAGATGTGGTCGAGTTGGCGCCCGCCTACGATCATGCCGATGTCACTGCCATTGCCGGAGCAACGGTGGCAATGTATATGCTCGGCCTCCGCGCCGCGCGACTGGCAGAACGCTGAGATCCCAATTCAACGGCCTCTCAATCAGATTCCGCCTGCAGCCCTAGCGCATTGATATAATGGACAAAGACCATGGCTAAGATCTTCATCGACGGCGAACACGGCACCACGGGCCTGCAGATCCGCACCCGCCTTGCCGCGCGCCGCGACGTGGAGCTTCTGTCGATCCCCGAGGCTGAGCGGCGCAATACGGCCATGCGCGAGGATCTCCTCAACAGTGCCGATATCGCCATTCTGTGCCTTCCCGATGAGGCTTCGCGGGAAGCCGTAGCCATGCTCTCGGGCAACAACGCTGTGCGGATCATCGACACCTCCACCGCTTACCGGGTGGATTCCACCTGGGCCTACGGCTTTGCCGAAATGGACAAGGGGCAGCGGGCAAAGATCCGTGACGCGCGCCTCGTTGCTAATCCCGGCTGCTACCCCACCGGTGCCATTGCTCTGATCCGGCCGCTGCGGGCCGCCGGCATCTTGCCGGACGACTATCCGGTCTCCGTCAATGCCGTCTCTGGCTATACCGGCGGTGGCAAGCAGATGATTGCCCAGATCGAAGACGCCAGTCGCGAGGACGCGATCTCAGCCAATCATTTCCTTTACGGGCTGTCACTGAAGCACAAGCATGTGCCGGAAATGACGGTCCATGGACTCCTTGACCGTTCGCCCCTCTTTTCCCCGTCCGTTGGGCGTTTTCCGCAGGGCATGATCGTCCAGGTTCCGATCTTCCTGGTCGATCTGGAAAACGGCTTTACCCGCGAGAGCATCCACAAGGCGCTCGTCAGCCATTATGCGGGGCAGGATGTTGTCGAAGTCGTTGCGCTGGATGAAGCAAACCGCCTTTTACGCATCGATGCAGAGGAACTGGCCGGCAAGGACACGATGAAGCTCTTCGTCTTCGGCAGCCCTGGCGGTGAGCACGTTAATCTGGTCGCCGTCCTGGACAATCTCGGCTAGGGAGCCTCCGGTGCCGCCGTTCAGAACATGGACCTGATGCTCGGGGTGTAGCTCCGGCGTCAGCGCAATCAGCGGGCTGGCGCCGCCATCAGCCCCTGATCTCCACCCTCACCTCCGGCGGATACTCTCCCGAAAAACCACGCCAATGTGCGACGGCGAAGCCAAGAACGATCAGAGCCATGCCCTGATGCAGGAGCGCCGTGTGCAGGTGCACCTGCGACAAAAGCGTGATGATGCCGATGCCCGCCTGAGCACAGATCAGGAAGAAGAGCACCACTGCGCGGCGGCCATGAGTCGTACCTTTTCCGTTACGCAGCATCGTCACCATGTGCCACAGCGCGACCAGAAGCAGCGTATAGGCGCCGATCCGGTGCACGAACTGCACCGTCTTCGGGTTCTCGAACAGGTTGATCCACCACGGCTCCTGCACGAAAAGCTCGCCGGGGACCAAGGCACCGTCCATCAATGGCCACGTGTTGTAGCTCAGCCCTGCATCGAGACCGGCGACAAGCGCGCCAAGATAAATCTGAACCAGGCAGAGCACCGCCACGAGCACGGCACCCGCTTTGGCGTTGCCGGACGGTGCGCGGTCTTTGCTGTGGGGGGACAGGCCCCTCAAGATCCACACACAGCCGGCGAAGATGAGACAGGCGATCGTCAGGTGCACAGCAAGCCGGTACTGCGAGACGCTCGTCAGCTTGCTCAGTCCGGAAGACACCATCCACCAGCCTATGAATCCTTGGAATCCTCCCAGCACCAAGAGACCCAGCAGCGGCCGGCGTATGCGCGGCTCGATCTTTCCAGTCACCCAGAAATACAACAGGGGAATGGCGAAGATGATACCGATAGCGCGCGCCAGGAAGCGATGGATCCATTCCCACCAGAAGATGCCCTTGAACTCTTCAAGCGACATTCCCTTGTTGATCTCCTGATATTGCGGGATCTGCCGGTAGAGATCGAACTCTTCCTGCCATTCCTCGACGGAGAGCGGCGGGATGACGCCGTGAATGGGCTTCCATTCAGTGATCGAGAGCCCCGAACCGGTGAGGCGTGTGGCACCACCCACCATCACCAGACAAAAGAGTGTGACGATAACGATGCCGAGCCAGATCCGCACGGACGCGCGGTCGCGCTCGCGTCGCCTTGTGTGACTTAAAATTTCCGCTGTGGTTACGTCGGCCGCTGACATCACTGCTCCCGGGATCTGCAGGGGCTCCTGGAGACGCCCCACATTCAGGCGTTGATTTGCCTCATGGACCCGTGCAAAACAAGCCCCAGCGCTTTGCGGCATGCCGTCGCGGCCTTTGCCCTACTTCGCCGGGAGAATGACGATGCCGCCAAGGCTGCGCAGCTTCATCGGAACGATCGTGATCATCTGCCTGGTGGTCATATACGCGCTTGTGGCGACCACAATTGCGACGTTAACGCTCGCGACCCAGCCCTGGTGGGTCCACCTCCTCTATTTCCTGTTCTCCGGACTGCTGTGGATCTTGCCGGCAATGCTGGTCATCAAATGGATGGCGGGACCGCGCAAGCAGGATTGAGAGCGTGCGGTTAACTGGTTAACCAAGCTCGTCGAATTAACATCTTCACGTCTTCTTATTCAATTGTTGCCAATGGGAACCCTCTATCTTTCGCTTGCGACTAAAGGTGAAGGACATGACGCCCATCCAGACCGCAGTCTACGAACCTGAGCTGACGGACCCGCCGGTGAAGACCGAGCGGCGGCTGCTTGAGTCTATCGCGTTCGACGTGCTCACATCACCTGGGCTCGTAGAAGCGGATTGGCGCTCACTAGAGGTTCTGCCGCGCAACTCCTTGAACCAAGGCTATGACTGGTGCACCGCCTGGTGGCATGCGCATTCTGTTTCGCCCATCATCATTCGCGGCAGGCTCGGTGTGCGCACGGTGATGCTCCTGCCGCTGGAGGTGACGACGCGTTACGGCCTCCGGACGGCACGTCTGACCGGCCACCGCTTCAACAACATCAATACCGGCCTGTTCAGCGCAGATTTCCCGTCACTTGATAGAGGCGAGGCCTCAGCCTTCGTTCGCTATCTCACAGGCTGCCTTCGTCCACATGCCGACACGCTAGCGCTTGTTTGCATGCCTTCCGTCTGGAATGAGGTCGAAAGCCCCTTCGCTGCCCTTCCCTCAACCCCGAACCCTAACCCGTCCTTCCAGCTTCCGCTTCATGCCACCATGGAAG
>JAEWOP010000203.1 GCA_023399635.1 Pseudomonadota bacterium | reverse complement strand
ACCGTCTTGCTGTTGATCTCGTAGTTGGTCTGCTCTTCTTTCTTGTCCGACTGATCCGTGGACTTCGGTCCGGTCGCCCCGCCAGCTTCTGGTGCGGCCTGCGGCACGTTCTGCTCCACCGTTGCAGCGGAATCGTCCTGCGACTGCTGCGAACGCTGTTCTTCCTTCGTGATCCGAACAGACCGCTCCACCCGGGACTCAGGATCGAAGATGGTCTCCTGAATCTGCTGGCTGTCGGTGTTGAGGCTCGCCGTCACGGTCGAGCGGAAGTTGTCCATGCCCAGGAACGGCGCAAGCGCCTTATCGATGTTCGTTTCTAGTTCCTGCTGGACCGATTGAACAATGGTGAGCGAGCGGTTCATCTCGCTGCCGCCATACTCATCGCCTGACGCGAGAAGCTGTCCTGTGGAATCAAGAATCGTCACATCGTCCACATCAAGGCCTGGCACGGCAGACGCGACGAGGTGGCGAATGGAGGAAGCGGCCTTGCGGCCAGTAGCGGTGCTTGCGCGGATCATCACGGAGGATGTCGGCTTCTGTTCGCCTCGCCTGAAATTGCCAACGTCCGGCATCACAATGTGGACGCGAGCCGCGGCAATGCCGCCAATCTGTTGGATGGAACGACCGATCTCGCCCTCCAATGCCCGTACGCGGGTCACTTCCTGCATGAAGGACGTCAGGCCAAGGGAACCCACATTGTCGAAGAGTTCATAGCCGGCATTGGCGCTGTTTGGCAGTCCGCGCTCCGCCAGAAGCAGACGCGCCTTGCCCGTCATGCCAACGGGCACCTGGATGCTTGTGCCGTCTGAACCCACCGCAAAGTCAATGCTCGCCTCGGCAAGAGCAATGCTCACCTGGTTCAGGTCGGTCGTCTCGAGGCCAACGTAAAGGGTCTCAAAGGAGGGCTTGTTCACGTAGAGTGCGGCTGCGAGGACGATTGCCATCGACACGAGCCCAGCACCTGCAAGCGCAATTAGCTTCGTCTGGCCAAGACTGGCCAGATTTTTGGATAGTTGAGAAAATTGAGCCAACAGATTCATTCTGTTTCCACATCGCAAAACCGAGATCAGGCCTTTGCCCATGCCCACCCTATGGGGCGAAGCTTGTGCGAGCGTTTCGGTTTTGCGGTGGTTACAGGATGAATCGGGTGACCAACGAGGGTGTCGGTGCGCTGCTAGAAGAAGTCGAAATCGCCCGCCGCCTTGCTGAGCGGCTGTGAATGCCCGTGACGCATGCCGTTGGAAAGAGCACGCTGCATGTCCGCCAGCTTGACCAGGCTGAGCGCGGTGGCCACTTCAACTGTCCAGGAATCTGGAATGGTGCCGGTGATGGTGTCGATGAACTCCGCCAGGCCACGGGTCTTCTGGACCGCAAGGTCAATGCCCTGCAGGATCTTCACGCTGTCGGGATTTTCGAGGATCTTCTCCCCGCCAAGCTCAAGCAAATGCGGTTCCACCCGCTCGATCAAGTAAGCCACGTCATGCAGTTCGGATACAAGCCGCATGAGGATCTCCGGCAAGGGCTGCTCGGGGAAAGCGTCTGTCGGGTTTGCGCTGTCTGTCATGGCTTCTCTCGCGCTCACGGCGCCGTTGATCAGAAAAATTCGATAGACGTTTCGGCCGGCTTCGGCGTAACAACCGGTCGCTGTTCGAGCGCCACTGCCTTCTGTGTTTCTGCACCCGTCAAAGGATACTGCCGTGCGCGCCCATTGATGGGCCAAAACTCCAGCTTGCGCCCATGCTCGCCTCCGGTCGAGGATCCGACGATAGGTATGCCTTCATCTCTCAAGAACTGGACCGCAAACGCTGCGTTCTGCTCGCCGACGTTGGAAAAGCTCGCGATCGTCTTGGCGCCACCGAAGATCTTTGCCTCCAGTCGGTCCCGCCGTGCGCCCTTTTTCAAAAGCCCGTTGATCAGCAATTCCATCAGATGCACACCGTAGCGCGTTGCATCTCCCCCAGATGCCATCGCGCCAGCCGAGCCAGGCAGCAGGAAGTGGTTCATGCCACCCACGCCGGCAACCGGATCACGCATGCATGCAGCTACACAGGAACCAAGTATCGTCGACAGAACCACATCGGGGTCGGTGACCACCTTGTATTCGCCTTGGATAATATGGACCCGCTTGGCTGCGGGAGCCTCTATCATTTTAGGGCTCCGAACACTGCCTCGATGGCAGCCTTCATCTTCTCGATCGTGAAGGGCTTCGCCAAGACATTGTTGGCACCAAGCTGCGCTGCCTTCTGCACAAGGGCACGGTCGCCCTGCGCGGTCAGGATGATGAAGGCTGCCTTCTTGGTTGCGGGGTTGGTGCGGACCGCCTGAAGGAGGCCGAGGCCGTCCATCTTCGGCATGTTGAAATCGGAGATGACCAGATGATGAGGCTGTTCATTCATGATCTTCATGCCCTGTTCGCCGTCGCCGGCGGAGGTGATCTGCTTGAAGCCCAGCTGAGTCAGAGCATCGCTGAGCAGCAGCCGGCTGGTAACCTGATCGTCGACGATCAGCACTTTGATTTTTTCAGCGAGTGACATTTATTCGGTACCTTCTTTCCGGGCAGCAGTTAATTTCAGAATTTCCTCACCAATGGAGTCCAGCGGCAATTGCGCCTCAACAGCTCCAATCTCGTAGGCCACGCGAGGCATTCCATAGACAACGCATGTCTTCTCGTTTTGACCCAAGGTGCGCGCGCCAGCGTTGCGCATCTTCAGCAAGCCGGATGCCCCATCTCTTCCCATGCCGGTCAAGATCGCACCGACAGCATTGCGGCCCGCTAGTTCAGCGACGGATTCGAATAGCACGTCAACGGATGGCCGATGGCCGTTCACCGGATCCCGTTCAACCAACCGGCAGCACGGTGCCGACGGGTTGACCACCTGCAGGTGCCGATCGCCTCCAGGCGCCAGGTAAATCTTGCCGATCTCCAGTCGAGCTCCGTCAGTCGCTTCCTCCACCACCGGGGCGCATAGGCGATTGAGCCTTTCCGCGAAGCTCTTGGTGAAGGTGGGCGGCATGTGCTGCGTGATGACCGTCGGAGGACAGTTCTTGGGAAACTTCTGCAAGACCGTGATCAAGGCCTCGACTCCGCCGGTGGAGGAACCGATGGCCACCACCTTCCGGCCAACCCGATAGCCAGCAGTGGGTGCTACTGCCTGGACCGGCGCCTGAGCTGGCCGCCGGAGTCCGGAACGCGCTGCCGCTTTGACCTTTTCCGCCAGATCGATGAATGGTCGGATGTCCCCCGGCGACGGCTTGCCGACGCAGTCAAACGCCCCGATCTCAAGCGCTGCAAGGGTCGCATTGGCACCGTGATGAGTCATGGTCGATACCATGATCACAGGCATGGGACGCAGCCGCATGATCTTATCAAGGAACTCAAGCCCGTTCATGTTGGGCATCTCGATATCAAGCGTCACGACGTCCGGGTTCAGTTCCTTGATGGCTGCGCGCGCCTGAAGCGCGTCGCCTGCCTGACCAACGACGCTTACGTCGGGATCGGAGTTGAGGACTGCCGTGATCAAGCCCCGCATGGTCGGGGAATCGTCTACAACGAGTACGCGTGCAGGTGCGCTCATGCGCGCCTCCCTGCATTCTTGCCCATGTAGCGGTACGTAGTGATTCCAGTGTTGTCGAAGAGGTTCTTGGCGTCTCCGGACACCCTCTCGGAGTGGCCGATATAAAGATGCCCACCTTCCGGCAGCAGCGACGCGAAGCGTGACCAGATCTTCATCTGCGTCGGTTCGTCGAAGTAGATCACAACGTTACGACAGAAAATGACGTCGAACTGACCCTTGAATGGCCACTGCGCCATCAGGTTAAGCTCGTTGAAGGTGATGAGCTTCTTGACGCGGTCATCAACCTGGAACTTGCGGCGGCCACCGACATCCACCTCACGGAAGGATTGCTTCCGCATGGCGGGCGTCACCGTCTCAAGTGCGTTTTCGTCATAAACACCCGCCCTCGCCAGGGCGAGGATCTTGGGGTCGATGTCCGTTGCTAGGATCTTGAAGTCGTAATCGGCAGCATTCGGCAGTGCAGCCAGCACAGTGAGCGCAATGGAGTACGGCTCCTGCCCGTCGGAGCAGGCAGCCGACCAAATCCGCACCCTTCCACCGCTCTTGGCCCGGGCAATCAGTCCCGGCAGCACTTCGTCGCGCAGGTGCTCGAAGTGATGGTTCTCGCGAAAGAAGCGGGTAAAATTCGTGGTCAGATGCGAAAGCATGTCGCGGCGGGCCGCTGCTCCTTCCGGAGAGGCAACAAGGGCGCAATATTCCCGAAAGCCCTTCAGCCCGAGATTGCGGATGTGCTTGGATAGACGGGAATAGACAAGCGAGGCCTTGGAATCGTTGAGGTAGATCCCGGCATCCGAGTAGATCATCGCGGCAATCTCGGACAAGTCGCGGCGGGTCAGCGGATACTCGCCGCTTGCCATGACTTCATCCGGCGACTGCCGGCTGTCAATTGCGCCCAAGGCCTTCATGCAGCTTCACTTTCCTGTTCCGGGAAGAGCGCATCCAGTTCGATCATACAGATCATCCGCTTGTCGATCGCGAGGATTCCCCGAGCGTATTGTTTCTCCAGGTCGGAAGAGACTTCCGGCACAGGCTGGATATTATCGTCGGTAATCGTAAGGATATCGGAAACAGCCTCTACCAGAAGTCCCACCACTTGCGTTCTGGCCTGGGTCACGATGATCACGTGACGGACAGTCGGCTGTGACGGCTTCATGCCCAGCCTTGCGGACAGATCCACGATCGGCAGTACCGCTCCGCGCAGGTTGATGACGCCAAGCACATGAGGAGGCGCGTGCGGCAAGGGCGTTGCCGGCGTCCAACCGCGGATTTCCCGCACCGACATGATATTGACGCAGAACTCCTGCTCGCCAATCCGAAAGGCGATCAGCTCGCGACTTCCCTGAGAGATGGTTTTCACGGATCGAACCCCTAACTACCCTGATCCTAGCCCGTTGCAGCAAGTGACATTTCCGGCTTGAGGGACTGACCGCGCGACGCCGAGACCACGGCATCAACGTCCAGGATCAGCGCGACCCGACCGTCACCGAGAATGGTTGCGGCCGCGATACCCGGGACATGGGTGTAGTTTGCCTCAAGCGACTTGATGACGACCTGGCGCTGGCCCTGGATGGCATCAACCATCAGCGCGCGCTGACCACCGCCCTCCGATTCCACAAGCAGCGCGACTCCTTCAACTGGGTTTGCCTGCGTCGAACGGAAGTTCAGGATGCGGCCAACGTCAACCAACGGGCAGAAGGAATTGCGGATGGAGATCAGACGCTGGTTTGCCCCGAAGGAGTGAACCGCGGACGCTTCCGGCTGCAGGGTCTCGACGATCGCGGTCAGCGGGACAACGAGGGTTTGTCCGGCCACGGTGACGACCATGCCATCGAGCACTGCCAGTGTCAGCGGCAAGCTCATGGTGAAGGTCGAGCCAAGGCCCGGCCTGGACGAAATGGAGATGCGACCGCCAAGCGCCTGGATCGACCGCTTGACCACATCCATGCCCACGCCACGACCTGAAATGTCCGAGATGGTGTCGGCCGTCGAGAAGCCCGGCGCAAAGATCAGGTTGTCGATTTCCTCGTCCGAGAGATTGGCGTCGGGTGAGATAAGATCGTTGTCGATCGCCTTCTGCTTCACGCGCTCGCGATTGATGCCGGCGCCGTCGTCGACGAGCTCGATGAGAATGCGCCCAGAGCGGTGTTTTGCCGTCAGCTTGATGGTGCCTTCCGGATCCTTGCCGGCAGCCTCGCGCTTCTCCGGTGTCTCGATGCCGTGGTCAACGGCGTTGCGGATCATATGGGTCAACGGCTCCGCGATCTTGTCGATGACCGTCTTGTCGACCTCGGTGTTTTCACCTTCCGTCACCAGACGGATGGACTTGCCAACCATATCGGCCACTTCGCGGACGATACGCGACATTCGCTGGAAGACCGGCTTCACAGGCTGTGCGCGGATCGCCATAACCGAGTCCTGGATCTCACGCGTCAGCTGCTGCAGTTCCTCAAGGCCCATGTTGATGGACGAGGTGCCGTTGCTATCGTTCTCAATGACGCTCTGGGAAAGCATCGCCTGGTTGATGACAAGCTCGCCAACCAGGTTGATCAGGCGGTCGACGCGGTCGAGATCGACACGGATCGTCTGGCCGGCAGCAGCAGCGGCGGCCGTTGTCTGAGCCGCAGCCGCCGCGGCAGCAGCAGCGGTTTCCTTCTTCTCTACCCGTGCCGCGGCAGCGGCCATCTTGGTGACTTCCACTGCGGTCTCTGCAGCGGTGAGAGCAGCCTTCGCATCCTCCCTGCCCTGCGAGGTAGCAGGTTCGCCGCCCATGCCCTCATCAAGCGAGGACAGATCGAATGGGACGGGAACCATGGGAAGCTCCTCGGCTTGAGAAGCAGCTTCGACCGCCTTTACGTCGAGGTCGCAGTCCCATTCGGCAAATTCGAATACGGCGCGGATATCGTCCTCGCTCTTGTCCGTCTTCAACGAGATTGTCCAGCTGAAGTAGGACTCCTCAGGGTCCACTTCTTCGAGGCTCGGCAGGCTGTCGATGTCGCAGTTGACGCTCATCTCGCCGATGCGCGAGAGGTCGCGCAACAGGAGGGCAGCTTCATTGCCCTTGCTGAACAGCTCGCGACGCGGACGGAAGCTGATTTCAAACATATTGCGGGCTTCCACCGCATCCTCGTCCTCTCCGAAGGAGTCGAAAGAGAAGGGGATGGGCTGGAAACCACTGTCGTCAGTTGGCGCCACAGCTGCGGGCGCTGACGCCGCGGCCTTTACGGAGAGCTTGGGTGCTTCGGTGGAAACAACCACAGTCTCGCCATTCGCCAGGGCCTCGAGCTCCTTGACCAGCGTGCGGCTACGGCTCTCGTCAACAGAACCGCCGTCGCGGGCTGCATTGGTCAGATCCGCCAGGACATCGGCAGACTTCAGCATGACCTTGAGGACGTCCGGAGTCGGCTCCAAGCGGTTTGAGCGGACGCAATCCAGCGTCGTCTCGAAAACGTGCGCGAACGCGACGAGGTCGTCCAGACCAAAGGCGCCTGCTCCACCCTTGATGGAATGAACGGCGCGGAAGACGGCGTTTACCGTTTCGGGGTCGCGATCTCCGTCATTGAGCTTGAGAAGCCCCGATTCCAGTTCTGCAAGCTGCTCCTCGCATTCCTGGAAGAAGATCTCTTTAATTTCGTTCATATCCATTGGAAGGAATCCTGATCAGGCGGTTAATTCAGGCGGTCACGCGCTCGATGGCGTCGATCAGCTTGACGGGATCGAAAGGCTTGACGATCCAGCCGGTAGCACCAGCCTGACGAGCCCGGTTTTTCTTTTCTGCGTCACTTTCAGTCGTCAGCACGAGAATTGGCACCGCGCGGTACTTCTCATTGCGGCGCACGCCTTCGATGAAGCCGAAGCCATCCAGGCGTGGCATGTTGATGTCGGTCACGATGACATCGGGGTTGCAACCCTCGAGAACTTCCAGCCCTTCCATGCCGTCTTCGGCCTGGATAGTCTCAAACCCGGCATTGTTGAGTGTCACCAGAAGCATGTTCCGGATGGTCCGTGAATCATCCACGGTCAGTACTTTCTTCTTCATTTGGCAATCTCCTTCGCAACCAGATGATCGGTATCGATGCCGATGAGTTGCATTGTTTTTGCGAACGCGTCGGAGGTCTTCTCGACGACGTATGATTTCTTATCGGCCTGCCAGGCGCGCGCGGCGGCAATCAATACCTGTGCACACTGGACGCCAACACGCTCGACATCGGAGGCGTCGATGGCCAGATCACGGCCACGCATCGACATCAGCTTGCCGTGGAGCACCGTAGCTTCATTGAGATCCAGCACCGGTGGAAGTTTCAAACTGCCATTTGCGGCCTTCTTGGTCGCCATCAGATCATTCCTTGCGCTTTGTGGAACAGAAGGTCCGTATCGTTGTCGAAATCGGAGACAGGACTATTCGAGATGAGTTCGGTACCGGGCCGGACTGCCGCGACCGGTCGAACGAAATCCGAATGGTAGCGTGCCTGCCGCTCGATGCGGAACTCGCGGACGGTACGGCCTAATTCAACGATGACTGTGTGGAGGTCCGCTGCCCGGGCGCCGGTGCGCCCAGCGCAGTCCGCATTCCTTGCCACCTCGACGCCGATCGATGAGACGTCTGCCGCCACCTCGCCCAGTGCCCCGACTTGCGCTTGCGCGCTGAGCGCAATGCCTGCAATCGACGTGTCAATTTCCGCCACTTGCTGAACAATCCCGCTGATGGCCTCCTGGGTGCGGTGAACCATCTGCACGCCGGCACCCACTTGCGTTTTTGTACCGTTTACCAGGGACTTGATCTCGTGAGCCGCGTCCGCCGAGCGTTGCGCCAGTGCGCGAACCTCCTGGGCAACGACAGCAAAACCGCGACCAGAATCGCCAGCCCTGGCGGCTTCGATTCCAGCATTGAGCGCCAGAAGATTGGTCTGGAAGGCGATCTCGTCGATCACGCCGATGATCTGGCCGATCTTCTCCGCCGATGCTTCAATATCGGCCATGGCCGTGATGGCACGCCCGACGATGTGGCCGCTTTCCTCCACCGTTTGGCGCGTTGCTGCGGCCGCCTTTTGCGCCTCGGCCGTTTCGGTGGCGCAGGACTGCATCTTCCGGGTTATTGCATCAAGGTCTCGAGATGCCTCGCTTAGCCTTAGCGAATGCGAGGCGGATGCCTCTGCGAAGGCTTGTGCATCGGCAGCCAGTTCACCGGCCGTAGCAAGTGCGGCTGCTGCACTGGTCTGCGTGGCCTGTAGCGACGAACGGCTCGCCTCGATCGCCTGGTTCAAGAGGTCAGCCAGTTCGCGGTAATGTTCTGGGACACCATCCGGGAGACGAACGGTGAAGTCGCGTTCGGCAAGGGAGCGGATCACGTCGGAGAACAGCTGCACGACCTCCGTCCGGTCGTCGTCCTGCTGTTGATGAAGCGCATGATGGTGCTTTTGGCGAGTCTCGTTGAATCTCAGCGTGACCCCGATTTCCACGTCCACCATCACAAGGCGTACAAGAGCACCAACGAGTTCCGCCAGTTCCTGGGCACGCCGCCGCGCTGCCGGAAGCAGGGAGCGACCCGCTTCCTCGGAAAGCACTCCTGTGAGCAAGCTTTCAAGAACAACCGCATGGCCGGCCACATGCCAGCGAGGATCAAGACCCATGCGGCTTTGGCTGTCCGAGAGAACCTTCACCCGATCGGCATAAACGGCGTCGAAGCGGGCGTCCGTCAGTACGCTCCAGTGGGATAATTGAAGATCGTGCAGGCGTTCTAGCTGATGTTCGCTGTCAAACTGGCGGGCAGCTTCGGGGAAGCACTGCAGACGGTGGAGGAGATCGCGCAGCCCAGCCTTGCAGTGGAGATCGAGCTGCGGGCGGTGGCGACGCAGGAGGTCTCGGGATTGGGCGTCCAGGCCAGCAAAAGCCAGTCGTTCTCCCAGGCTTCCCGCCTGAGGTCTCCGCGCCTGTTCCGATGGCGAACTATGCCCCACAATGCGTCCCCAAAAAACGTTCGATCCCAGTTCGAGACCGTAGGCTGATCGCTCACATTCACCCAGCCGTCGGTGCGCAGGAGTGGTGCCGACAAGCGTCCTCGGGCGCGTCAGGCATAGACAACCCGGTTGCCGCAGTCGTTCTGGATGTGAGATGAGCGGATACCGGGTCAAAACCGGTACGGCAGTGCGGCATCATGCCTGCTGAGGAAGAGCCTCCCCAATTTGCCGTTGTCCCCCATATGTATGGTTAATTCCTTGCCCGAAGGTTAAAATA
>JAEWOP010000180.1 GCA_023399635.1 Pseudomonadota bacterium | reverse complement strand
CTCCAGTCAAAGTTCCTGACATGATGTCAGGTTTGCTCCCCGGTCCTCTCCTGGCCGGGGAGTCTTTGTCGTGATGTTGGCAAGAAGTGCCAGGGGACCTTGCCGACCCCAGTCGATTAGTGATCCCGCGTCGATTGGTGATCCTGAACAGGCCCTTGGTCGGCGGCGCGGTATCTCGCATCCGCCGGCGGACGGGGAGGGAGCACGGGTTCGTCGAACGTGCGCAGCAGGCGGCCCCAGCCCGGATCGTGCATGTGTGCTTTCAGACCCGCCCGTTCTGCCAGTGCCATGGCTTCCTGTTGGCCGAAGGTAATGGCGGCGTCTACATCTGATGTCAGTACCCGGCCATTTTCCATCAGCAATCTACCGTCCACGAAGACGGTATCTACATCGCTGCCAAGAACCTGATGTACCAGACGGTGGACCGGCATCCACATGGGCATGAGATGCGGCTTCCGCATGTCGATGATGACGACGTCAGCCTTCTTGCCGATCTCGAGCGAACCGATCTCGTCCTCCATGCCGATAGCGTGGGCGGCATCGATCGTGATCATCTCTAAGATCTTGCCCGGCGGAAGCAGGTAGCGGTCGTGATTGTGCAGGAGATGTTGCGTGAATTGCGCGAGGCGCGCCGTCTGCAACATGTCGAAATGGCGGCTTGGAGCTGCGCCATCGGTGGTGATGGCGACACGAATCCCTTTTGACATCATTTCCATGATGGGAGTTGCGCGGCCCGGCGGCGCATGGGTCACGCGTGTGCCGGTCTCGGCCAGTATGTCTATTTCGTCGTGGGAGATACCCCAGCAATGCTGAAGGTGAATGTCAGGGCCAAGCAGGGCATTTTCCTTGTCCTGAAACGCCATGCGGATTTGCCCGGCAAAGGCGTCGGAATGAAGCCTGACACCGGTCTTGCGCGCCATCTCGCGTATCCGGCGGGCCTGCATTCTGTCACCCTCTGTCAGTTTCACTGCCTGGTCCGGCGTAGATGCATTGGAGGGTTCGACCGACGGTGCGATGGTGAAAGGCGTCAGGAAAACGCTGATGCGGCCATCGGCGCTGCCGTGCAATGCTTCGATCACCGCTTCGCTGCCATCCATCATCTCGTCGAAGCTAACGTCGCGACGTTCCGGTAGACCGCTCTCCCACCGTGTGACCGGATGAGGCCATGGGAGGCCTGACGGCCCGACGCAGATGATTTCGCGAAGGCCGAGTTCGCTATAGGCGCGAGCGTGGTTGATGGCGAAGACGGGGTCATCCGCGCGTGGCATCGAAGTGATGATGCTGGCCCCGGTCGTCACCCCGGCGCGCAGCCGTTCAATGCCGGAAATCAGCCCGTCGGCATACCAGTAGTCGCGGGTGACGTAGTGGTAATAGGTCGGCGTGATGATTTTCATCCACATCGCATTGGTGTCCGCTGCGATGCTGCGAAGAAGGGCGTGGCCCGCGTGGCCATGGGCATCGATCAGGCCAGGAATGAGAAGCTTTCCTCTGCAGTCGATAACCACCTTATCACTGTGGAGCGGGTCCAGTTCATCCACAGTGCCGATGTCGACAATCCTGTCGCCTTCTATCGCCAGTGCGCCGTTCTCAATAATACGCCGCTCCTTGTCGACCGTAACGATCGTTCCGTGCCGCAGCAGAAAGCCTGTCATATTCTCTCCTCCCTCGCTTAAACTCGTATTCAAAAACTTGCGATTTTGAGTACGATAATTGTCAACAATATTATTGACAATAAGCCTCAGCGAAACAATACTCCTTCTGCCTGACCGGACCCGTGCCGGTTTCCAACGATCAATAAAAAGGGGGGATCAAATGTCCCGTATCAGAAGTTTTGTCCTGGCGGCCATGGCTGCTGCCGCCATTGCCGTTCCCGCCAGCGCGGAGACCCTTCGCTGGGGCGGTCGCGCCGATCTCTATTCGCTCGATCCCTATTCGGTCCCGTCCACATCCAACCTCGCTTTTCTCAATCATATCTACGAGGGTCTCGTCCGCTACGGACCGGACTTCCAGATCGAGCCGGCACTCGCCACCGAGTGGAAGCTGATTGATGGAAAGACCTGGCGCTTTACCCTTCGCAAGGGCGTGAAATTTCATGACGGTGCAGACTTCACCGCCGATGATGTCGTCGCATCCTTCACGCGCGCGTCGGACGCAACGTCGCCGCTGCGGGGCAATATCCCGATTTACGCTGGCGTCAAAAAAGTTGACGACTACACGGTGGACCTCGATGTCAACGCACCGACTTCTCTCTTTCTGAACGACATAACCAATATCTTCATTTTTAACGCCAAGTGGTTGAAAGATAACAATAGCGAGAAGCCTACCGACTTTGCGTCGAAGGTCGATGGCTACACCACCATGCACACCAATGGCACAGGCCCGTTCAAGCTCGAAAGCCGCGTTCCCGACAGCAAGACTGTTCTCGTTGCCAATGAAGGCTGGTGGGACCAGAAGAAGCACAATCTCGACCGCATCGAATTCGTGCCGATCGCATCTGCGGCAACACGCGTCGCGGCACTGCTGTCAGGTGAAATCGACCTGATCGATTCCGCCCCGATCCAGGATTTGCCGCGCCTGGAATCCTCGCCCAATATCACGGTCAAGAAGCGCACCGAGCTTCGCACGCTTTTCATTGGCTTCAACCGCCGCGAAAAACTGGAGAACGGTCAGCCGAACCCCTTTAATGATCTGCGCGTTCGTCAGGCCTTCGAAGCCTCCATCGATCGTGACCTGATCAACAAAAAAGTCATGCGTGGTCTTGCAAGACCATCCGGCTCGCTGATCGCACCTGAGATCGCTGGTTATGCCAAATCGCTCGACACGTTCGAGCCGGCCGATCCGGCCAAGGCGCAGAAGCTGCTCGCCGATGCGGGCATGAAGAACCTTGCCTTCACCTATACCTGCATGAATGACGAGAGCGTCAACGAAGAGGATATCTGCTCGGGCATTGCCAACATGTTGAAGCGCGGCGGTTTCCAGCCGACCATCGATATTGCGCCACGTTCCGTGCAGTCACCTAAGCGCAATGGCGGCAAGGCTGACGTCTTCAACCTCAGCTGGGCAAACGAGCCGACTCTTGACGCCTTCTCGATGCTGTCGCAGATCCTCTCGACCCGCAAGGGCGCGATGGGCGTCTCCAACTATGGCGGCTGGTCCAATCCCGAGATCGACAAGCTCGTTGCGCAGGCGGCGCAGGAGCAGGACAATACGAAGCGTCTGGCGCTCGAAGAAGCTGCCCTGAAAATCGCCAAGGACGAGACCATGCTCGTTCCGCTGCATCAGCAGCCGATTGCGTGGGCTATGCTGGCCAAGGTCAAAAGCGTCGACTTCCGCGCCGACAACAAGCCACGCCATTGGCTGACCCAGCTCGACAAATAAGACGGACAGCAAGCGAGGCGCCGGTCACTGGACCGAGCGCCTTGACTGTTTCAGCAGATATTCGAGTGCGCGCCAGTTCGTTTGACTGGATGTGAAGCCGAACGAAGCTGCGTCAAAATTGTCGACAAAGTTGCATCGTGTTCGTGGTTCTTGCAGCCCGCGCAACCTTTGCCCCATCTCTGGAAGAGAATGATCGAACCTGAAAGCCTACGCGGCTCAGGCTCGCGTCCGAGAGGTAACAATGCTGGTATTCATCATCAAGCGTTTGGGAAATGCCGTGCTGGTCATGCTCTCCGTTGCGCTTATCGCCTTTCTCATCTTTCGGCTGGCGGGCGATCCCGTCGAGCTGATGGTCGGCGAACAGACGTCGCAGGAGGATCGTGCAGCCCTGCGTGAGAGGCTCGGCCTCAATGACAGCCTGCCGACCCAATATCTGCGGTTCGTCAAAGACGCGGCGGAGGGCAATTTCGGCGTTTCCTACCGCAACGGCCAGCAGGTGCTGCCGCTGATCGCGGAAAGGTTCCCCGCGACCCTTGAGCTGGTGCTGGTTGCCACCGTGATCTCTCTGGTCGTCGGCCTGCCTCTGGGTGTTCTGACGGCGATCCGGCGCGGGAAGTGGTACACGGAAGGTCTGCAGTTCCTGTCGATCGTCGGGGTGTCCCTGCCAAGCTTCGTTGTCGGCATTCTTCTCATTCTTGTCTTTTCCGTTTCCCTCGGCTGGGCACCGGCCTTCGGCCGTGGCGATGTCGTTCAGCTCGGCTGGTGGTCAACCGGGCTTTTGACCTCGTCCGGGCGTGCTGCGCTCATTCTTCCGGCTATCGCGCTTTCGCTTTATCAGATCACCCTCGTCATGCGTCTGGTGCGGGCTGAAATGCTTGAAGTTCTGCGGTCCGATTTCGTGAAGTTCGCACGGGCACGTGGCATTCCGCGCTGGCGGATCTACTTCCGTCATGCGCTGCGCAACTGTCTGATGCCGGTGGTGACA
>JAEWOP010000118.1 GCA_023399635.1 Pseudomonadota bacterium | reverse complement strand
GCCAATGCCGATCGCTGGAACGAGGTGCCGGACAATCTGAAGGAGCTATTCAAGCTCACCATGGATTCCTCGCACTACTACCGTCAGTATTGGTACTGGGGTGGCGAGGCGCAGCTCCGCACCGAGGGAACTAAGCTTGAGCTGACCACCATTCCCGATGAGGAATGGAAGACGGTGGAGACAGAAGCGTTGAAGTTCTGGGATGAGATCGCCGCGACAAGTCCCCGCGCTGCCAAGGTCGTCGAGATCCTCAAGAAGTATCGCGATACGATGGAGAAAGCCGGACCTCCGTATCGATACAGCTAAGTCAGCCGGAACGGGGCTGCTGTGGCGGCCCCGTTCCTCCTCCGATCTTCGTCCCGATGGAAGCCTCCATGACCGCCACCTACACATTTGATGACCTGAAACGCGACGTTGCGGATGGCCGCATCGATACCGTACTCGCCTGCCTCGTGGACATGCAGGGCCGCCTGATGGGTAAGCGCTTCCAGGCGCAGTTCTTCGTGGAAGGCGCCTATGAGGAAACCCATAGCTGCAACTACCTTCTCGCCACCGACATGGAGATGGAAACCATTTCCGGCTACAAGGCGACGAGCTGGGAAAAAGGCTATGGCGACTATACGATGAAGCCGGACCTTTCGACGCTGCGGCGCATTCCCTGGCTCGAAGGAACCGCCCTGGTCCTCTGCGACGTGCTCGACCACCACACCCATGAAGAAGTGCCGCATTCGCCGCGGGCCATCCTCAAGAAACAGGTGGCCCGGCTTGAGGCCATGGGCATGAAGGCCTTCATGGCGACCGAGCTTGAATTCTACCTGTTCGACCAGACCTATGAGCAGGCGCATGCCGCCGGTTACCGCGGGCTGAAGACCGCCAGCGCCTATAACGAAGACTACCACATCTTCCAGACGACCAAGGAAGAGGACGTCATGCGGGCGATCCGG
Source organism: Pseudomonadota bacterium (assembly GCA_023399635.1). Taxonomy (GTDB): domain Bacteria; phylum Pseudomonadota; class Alphaproteobacteria; order Rhizobiales; family Rhizobiaceae; genus Neorhizobium. The sequence goes on along the minus strand of JAEWOP010000118.1, from coordinate 57,322 downwards.
AACGGCCTGCAGGGCGCCGGAATCCCGGTGGAGAACTCCAAGGGCGAGGCTTCGGCCGGCCAGGAGGAGATCAACGTCCGCTACGCCGATGCACTGACCATGGCGGACCGCCACGTGGTCATCAAGAATGCCTGCAAGGAGATTGCCTGGTCAAGAGGCAAGGCCATCACCTTCCTCGCCAAGTGGAACTATAATGCGGCGGGGTCGTCCTCGCACATCCATCAATCGCTCTGGAGTGCGGACGGAAAGACGCCGCTCTTCTTCGACAAGGACGCCGAGCACGGCATGTCCGAGACGATGAAGCACTACGTCGCGGGCCTGCTCGCCCATGCCGGCGAGATCACCTATTTCCTCGCGCCCTACATCAACTCCTACAAGCGCTTCATGGCCGGCACGTTCGCGCCGACCAAGGCGATCTGGTCGAAGGACAACCGCACGGCCGGCTATCGCCTCTGCGGTGACTCGACTAAGGGCATCCGCATCGAATGCCGCGTCGGTGGCTCCGATCTCAATCCTTATCTTGCTATGGCCGCGCTCCTTGCAGCCGGCATCGACGGCATCGAGAACAGAATGGAGTTGGAGCCTGCCTTCGAGGGTGACGCCTATGGTGGCAAGGACATCCGCGAAATTCCTCACACGCTGCGCGACGCGACGGCGCTGATGTCCGGCTCCTCCATGCTGCGCTCCGCTTTCGGTGACGATGTCATCGATCACTATACGCGGGCGGCGCAATGGGAGCAGGAGGAGTACGATCGTCGCATCACCGATTGGGAAGTGGCGCGCGGCTTCGAAAGGGCCTAGTGCTCGTCCCACAAGATCATAAACGACAGGAAGTGTGATCATGACCATGATCCAATGTATCTCGCCCATCGATGGTTCAGTCTATGCCGAAAGGCAGGCCATGGGCTTCGAGGAGGCTTCGGCAGCCGTCGAGCGGGCCCGAAAGGCGCAAAAAGCCTGGGCCAAGCGCCCGCTCGAGGAGCGTGTGCAACTCGTCCTGAAGGGGGTTGCCCGCCTCAACGAAATGGCCGACGAAGTGGTGCCCGAACTCGCGTGGATGATGGGCCGCCCGATCCGCTATGGCGGCGAGTTCAAGGGCTTCAACGAACGGTCCAACTACGTCGCCTCGATCGCCGCCGATGCGCTGGCCCCGATGGTGGTGGAGGAGAGCGCGAGCTTCGAGCGCCGCATCGAGCGCGAGCCGCACGGCGTCGTCTTCGTCATTGCCCCGTGGAACTATCCCTACATGACGGCGATCAACACCGTGGCGCCGGCGCTGATGGCCGGTAATACGGTCGTCATCAAGCATGCGTCGCAGACACTGCTGGTCGGTGAGCGGCTCGTGCGTGCGTTCGTCGAGGCGGGCGTGCCGGAGGACGTCTTCGTCAACCTTTTCCTCGACCACGGCACAACCTCGGCACTGATCGCCGCCGGCAAGTTCAACTTCATCAACTTCACCGGCTCGGTCGAGGGCGGGCGTTCCATCGAGCGCGCAGCCGCAGGCACCTTCACCGGGCTCGGCCTTGAGCTCGGCGGCAAGGATCCGGGCTACGTCATGGAGGACGCAGACCTGGATGCCGCGGTCGACACGCTGATGGATGGCGCCACCTACAATTCCGGCCAGTGCTGCTGCGGTATCGAGCGCATCTACGTCCATGAGTCGCTCTACGACCAGTTCGTGGAGAAGTCTGTCGCTTGGGTCTCGAACTACAAACTCGGCAACCCGCTGGAGCAGGACACGACGCTCGGACCCATGGCGAACAAGCGCTTCGCCAAGGTGGTTCGCGAGCAGGTGGCGGATGCCGTTTCGCGTGGCGCGAAAGCGCTCGTCGATCCGAAGCTCTTCCCGGCCGACGACGGCGGCGCCTATCTCGCGCCGCAGGTTCTGGTGGATGTCGATCATACCATGCCGTTCATGACCGAGGAGACCTTCGGCCCGGCCGTCGGGATCATGAAGGTGAAGAGCGACGATGAAGCGATCGCCCTGATGAACGACAGCAAGTACGGCCTGACGGCATCGCTCTGGACGCAGGATTCGGAGCGGGCAGGGCGGATCGGCCGTGAGATCGAGACTGGTACCGTCTTCATGAATCGCGCCGACTATCTCGATCCGGCCTTGTGCTGGACCGGCGTCAAGGAGACCGGCCGTGGCGGCTCACTCTCGGTGCTCGGCTTCCACAATCTGACACGACCAAAGTCCTACCATCTGAAGAAAGTCACGAAATGAACATCGTCGCGAACTGGAGCTATCCGACCGCCTTCAAGCTCGGCCGTGGCCGGATCAAGGAACTTGCCGACGCCTGCAAGTCGCTCGGCATGAAGAAGCCGCTTCTGGTCACCGACCGGGGGCTTGCCTCGATGGCGATCACCGGCCATGCGCTGGATGTTCTGGAGGAGGCGGGCCTCGGTCGTGCGATCTTCTCGGACGTCGATCCTAATCCGAACGAGAGGAACCTGGAAGCAGGCGTCAAAGCGTTCCGCGATGGCGGGCATGACGGCGTCGTTGCCTTCGGCGGCGGTTCAGGCCTCGACCTCGGCAAGGCCGTTGCCTTCATGGTCGGCCAGACGCGGCCGGTCTGGGATTTCGAAGATATCGGCGACTGGTGGACGCGGGCCAGCACCGAGGGCATTGCACCGATCGTCGCGGTGCCGACGACCGCCGGCACTGGGTCGGAAGTCGGTCGCGCCTCGGTGATCACCAATTCCGAGACGCATTTGAAGAAGATCATCTTCCATCCGAAGTTCCTGCCCGGCGTCGTGATTGCCGATCCGGAGCTGACGGTCGGCATGCCGAAGATGATCACCGCCGGTACCGGCATGGATGCTTTTGCGCACTGCCTGGAAGCCTATTGCTCGCCCTTCTACCATCCGATGAGTCATGGGATCGCGCTTGAGGGCATGCGGCTGGTGAAGGAATTCCTCCCGCCCGCTTACAAGGACGGCACGGACATCGAGGCCCGCACGAACATGATGGCGGCTGCCGCTATGGGGGCCGTTGCATTCCAGAAGGGGCTGGGTGCAATCCACTCGCTCTCCCACCCCATCGGCGCCGTCTACAACACCCACCATGGCATGACCAACGCTGTAGTCATGCCGCCGGTGCTGCGCTTCAACCGTCCGGCGATCGAGGACAAGATTGCGCGCGCCGCGGCATATCTTGGGATTTCTGGTGGCTTCGACGGCTTCTACGACTATGTCCTGTCGCTGCGAGCGGAACTGGGTGTTCCCGAAAACCTCAGCGCAATGGGTATTGCTTCCGATCGAATCGATGAACTGGCTGCCATGGCGATCGAGGATCCGAGCTGCGGCGGAAATCCGGTGCCGATGACGATCGAGAACACGACACAGCTGTTCCGCGACTGCTTCTGATCCGTCAGTTAATCGGTCTCACTAGCCCCGGAGCCTTGGCCCTGGGGCTTTTTTTGTGCGCCGATGACCAAACATCACGGGCTATATCCGAGGTCGCTAAATTTAGACTTCGTTAACCATGATTAAGCAGGATGCGCCCGATGCACCATGCTTCGGCGGTGCGGCTTCGAGCGATGCGGCTCATACCCTCCTGAGGACAGAGAATGCCCGTAATTTCATTTGCCAATGCCAAGGGCGGAGCCGGAAAGACCACCGCCGCGCTTCTGCTTGCGACCGAGCTTGCCCATCAGGGCTACCGTGTTGCGATCATCGATTGTGACCCACAGCACTGGATCACCCAATGGGCAGAGATCTCAGGTCCTATTCGTAATCTTCAAGTTATCTCTGAGGCATCTGTCGCCTCGCTGCAGTGTCACCTGCGCGAGATGGCCACGCAGACAGACTTCTTCATCATCGATCTTGCCGGTGCCAAGGACGCGCTCGTCACTACGGCTATCGCTCTTTCCGATCATGTGATGATACCCGTCCAAGGATCGGCCATGGACGCGAAAGGGGCAGCCCAGATCCTCGATCTGCTGGCGCTGATGAAGCAAAAGGCCAACCTGTCGGTCGCACATTCTGTGGTGCTGACCCGCGTCACCTCCATGGTGACCACAAAGGCACTGCTGACGATCAAGGGGCTGCTTGCCGCCCGTGGCGTCAACGTGCTGAACACGCCGATCGGTGAGCGCAACGCCTTCAAGGAGCTTTTCGAGGTTGGAGGCACACTTCATACGCTGGATGCGTCCAAGGTCAGCAACGTCGACAAGGCGAAGGAAAATGCGGCTGCATTTGCCGGCGAGGTCATGCGCTTGATGCCCGCCCAGGTCATCCGTTCGCCGCGGCTTCGGGTCTTTCCGTTCGGGCGTCATGCGGCGTAGAACGCAACCATCCAGATAAGGAAAAGGCGCCCGGAGGCGCCTTTTTTGTTATTCGATGAATTCCACCGTTGTACCGGGCTTGACCATCTTGGCGAGTTCGGTGGCATCCCAGTTGGTAAGACGGATACAGCCATTGCTGTTGGTCTTGCCAATCTTGGACGGTTCAGGAGTGCCGTGGATCCCGTAGGTCGGCTTCGACAGGGCGATCCAGACCGTCCCGACGGGACCGTTAGGGCCAGGCGGGATCTCCAGTATCTTGTCGTTGTTACCCTGCTTGAAGTTGATCTTCGGGTTATAGGTGTAGCCCGGATTGAGGGCGATGCGCGTAACGGTATGCGAGCCGGAAGGCGAGGGCGTCGCCGTCGAACCAATCGTGGCGGGATAGGCTGCGATAAGCTTCCCGTCGTCACCATAGGCCAAGACCTGCTCCTTGCTCTTGTCGGCCACAATGCGCGTCACCGCGCCGGTCTTCGCCTGGCCCGGGTTGATTACCTTGATGGTCTGGCCCGGGATCGAGAAGTCAACGCCGGGGTTCAGCGCCTTCAGGTAGTTCTCGTCCATGTGGAATTGTTCCGCCAGTTTTTCACTGGTGGAGGTATAAGCCATGGCCGGAAGCTGCGCCTTTTGGGAGTAGTCATCCGGGATCGAGGCTACGAACGGGCCTGCCGCATCGGCAGCGGTGATCGTATAGTCAACGATGGGAAGACCGCCGGAGTAGCTCAGGCGCTGCATGATGTCTTCGGAGTTATTCGGATCGAGCGTCTCGCCCGTCATCTCCTGCCATGCGGCGATCGCCTTGTTGACGTTGTCGCCGAGACGGCCGTCGATCACGCCTGGCGAGATGCCCTCACGATCGAGGAAAACTTGCAGCGCTGCAATCTCCGCCTGCGGCTTCTTGGTGACCGCGGTGATTGGCTTTTCCGGCTCCATTCGCGGGAGCGGCTGCCCATCGCGCTCGATCGATGCGTAGTCCTCGTCTGGCTGGCGCTCCTCAGGAAAGGGCTGCTCGTCGAGCGGCAGGCGCGTGATGGAACCGGCGCCCGGAATTGAACCTGTGACAGCGCCAGGCTCGCCGGGTCGATACTCGCGGTAATCTCTGTAGCCGGCACTGTCCCGGTATTCCCGATAGCCGCCCGGTCGTGGCGGATATTGATCGACACCGCGGGGCGCATAGCCATCATTGCTCATCTCGGTCGCAACGACGTTGCCGTAGCGGTCAATCAGGATGCGGCGCCCGGCGCGGTCGCGGCTGATCACCACGTCGTCCTGCTCGGGTATATAATCCAGTATCGCGCCGTCCGGCGCCACCAGCATAGTGTCGGACGCATAGGGATCATAGATCGACTGGGCCGAAACTGCCGAGGCGCCATAGGTCGCCAGGAAGGCAAGTCCGAGACCAGCGGTGAGAAGCCGTTTCACGTTGCTATCGACCTTCTTGTTGAACATGGATGAAATTGCCGAAACAGCTAAACGTTCCGCGCGTGCATCAGCCGCCACAGACAAGCTAATTTTGACGCTAGTGTGAAAAAGGTGAATTCGTGATGAACGCGCCGTTAATTTCTCTCCACCTTCTGATAACAAAGTAGTCATGGAGTGAGGATCTGAAATGAAAGCTTTTTCTGCCGCCGTCGGACCGCGCCTCTTCCTGGACGAAACCTCGGTCCTGGATATCGGCTCCTGCTTCGTTGGCCCGGTGGATGTCGCACCGGGCCGCGCGATCCCTAACGATGGTGATCCGCGGATCGATCACTCGCTGGAAGGCTTTCTGTTTACCTGCGGGCCTGATCATATCCGTCATCCGGAACCCGTCCCTGGGCGTCGCGACGGGAAGAGCTATCCGCTGCATGGGTCGTTTGCGTCTCACCCTGCGGACATCCTGTTCTGGGATGTGCAGGACGGAGGCGCCGAATGCCGCGCCAAGGTTCCGGTCGAGCTCGCAGACGGCGGGCGGGCACTGCTGGAGCGCCACTGGCGCATCGATGGCGCGAGCGGCGAAGTCTGTCTGGCGGATACCGTTACCAATATCGGGCACCAAGCGTTTCCCGTCTTTCACATGTATCACATGAACATCGGCGCATGGCTGTTTGACAGCGAGGTTCGGCTGAATGGCCCAACGCTGGAGGAAGGGGGCCTGCCTTGGAATTTTGGGGACGAGCCGGGCGGGGTGTTCTGTGTTCCTGCAGCGGTGGATGGAGCAGCTTGGGCGGAGGTTTGCCTCGGCCCCATCGCCGCGATCGGCGGAGTGACGCTGAAAGTCAGGTTCCGCACCGACACGCTGCCGCATCTGCAGATCTGGCGCAATCAACAGGCACCGGCGCATGTGCTGGGTATCGAGCCCGTTTCGCACCGCGGGGTGAGTCGCACGGAACTGGCGGATGCCGGCGAGCTCAGGTCTCTGGCGCCCGGCAAGAGAATTGATTACGCATTGCGCTTCTGCTTCGGCGAACCTGCTCTCGATTGACGCTCTGTCGGCGGCAGCGTAATGCAGGTGCCACACCAGCCGGAGGAATTTGCATGGATATCCGTCAAATCAACGATGAATACGCTGTTGCCGGGCAGATCACGGTCGAGGATCTGGAGCAGATCAAGGCCATGGGCTTCAAGTCGATCGTCTGCAACCGTCCGGACGAGGAAGAGCCGGGCCAGCCAAGTTTCGCCGAGATCTCCGCAAAGGCACAAGAACTTGGCATCGAGATCAAGCACATCCCGGTCGGCCGCATGGGCGTTGATGCCGACGCTGTAAGCGGCATGGTTGACGCCCTGGACGAACTGCCGCGGCCGATGCTTGGCTACTGCCGGTCTGGCGCCCGTTCAACGGCGATCTACGAGAAGAGCCAGCATCTTCGCAGCTAACGCTTCCGCGGCCGGTCCTCCGGCCATCTTTCCGAAGCTCGAACCATTCCAGGAGCATTTATGAGCATCAAGCGCATCGAAGCCGGCGCCCGCATGAGCGGCGCAGTCGTCCACGGCAACACCGTCTATCTATCGGGCCAGGTCGGCGAGGGCGAAACCGTCAAGGAACAGTGCGAATATGCGCTGCGCGAAGTCGACCGCCTGCTGGCCGCCGCGGGATCGGACAAGTCGAAGATCCTCCAGACCCTGATCTACCTTTCGGACATGTCGTACTTCGCCGAGATGAATGCTGCATGGGAAGCGTGGGTCGATCCGGCCAACACGCCCGCACGTGCCACCAGCGAAGCAAAACTTGCCGCGCCGAAGTACAAGGTGGAATTCACCGTCACGGCCGCCATCTAAGCTTTCACCATTTGAATCAAAAGGCCGACGCCTCCCACTGATGCGTCGGCCTTTATGTGTTTTTCAAACGAGTGCCTAGGTTCTTTCGCGGATCTGCGTCAGTGTGCGGCTCGGCGTGATCGCTTCGGCATCCAGCTTGACCTCGATGATGGCCGGCTTACCGCTGGCGCGCGCGCGTTCGAAGGCCGGCGCGAAGTCTTCCGTCTTTTCCACGAGTTCGCCATGTCCGCCGAAAGACTTGGCAAAAGCAACGAAATCCGGGTTCACCAGATCCGTCGCGCTGACGCGGCCGGGATATTCCCGCTCCTGATGCATGCGGATCGTCCCATAGGTGCCGTTGTTTACCAGCACGGTGATGATCGGCAGGTTGTAGCGCACCGCAGTGATGAATTCCTGGCCGTGCATCATGAAGCAGCCATCGCCGGCAAAGCAGATGACCTCGCGCTCGGGGAAAAGCTGCTTGGCGGCAACCGCCGCGGGAAGGCCGTAGCCCATCGAACCCGAGGTGGGGGCGGCCTGCGTGTTGTACTTGCGGAAGCGGTGGAAGCGATGCACCCAAGTCGCATAGTTGCCGGCGCCGTTGCAGAAGATGGTGTCCTCGGCCGTGTTTGCGTCGATCCACTCCATGATTGGCCCCATCTGGACCGTGCCCGGCCCGGCCTGCGGCGGCGTCGACCACTTGAGATAGGCATCATGCATGGCGGACTTCCGCTCGGCCCAAAGCGGCGCTGCCGGCGGTTCCAACTGCTTCAAGGCCGCAGCAAATTCGGCCGGTGCTGCGCAGATGGCCAGATCCGGGCGGTAGATGCGTCCAAGCTCCTCCGGATCCGGGAAGACATGCACGAGCTTCTGGGCAGGATAGGGGATGTCGACCAAGGTGTAGCTTGATGATGGCATCTCCGACATGCGCGCTCCGACAAGCACGAGGAGGTCGGACTCCTTGATCTCCTTGGCAAGCGCTGGATTGATGCCGATCCCGACATCGCCGGCATAGCTTGGATGCAGATGGTCAAACAGCATCTGGCGACGGAAGGAGCAACCAACGGGCACCTTGAAGCGGCTGGCGAAGTCCTGGAAGTCGGCGACAGCCTTCTCATTCCACCTCGTGCCGCCGAGGATGAACATCGGCCGTTGGGACTGCTTCAACAGCGCTCCAAGGGCCTGCATCTGGCTTAGACCAGGATGCGCCTCGACCGGCTTATAGGCCTGGGCCGCCGGAGCCTCGACTTCTTCCACCAGCATGTCTTCCGGCAGCGTCAGTACGACAGGGCCGGGGCGTCCCGAAGTGGCGACGGCGAAAGCACGGGTGACGAATTCGGGAATCCGGCGCGCGTCGTCAATTTCGCCGACCCATTTGGCAAATTCGGTGAAGGCCCGGCGGTATTCCACCTCCTGGAAAGCCTCGCGTTCGCGCGCATCCCGCTGGACCTGTCCGATGAACAGGATCATGGGGATGGAGTCCTGCTTGGCAATGTGCAGGCCGGCGGACGCGTTGGTCGCACCTGGGCCGCGGGTGACCATGCAGATCCCCGGCTGCCCCGTCAGCCGTCCCCAACAGTCGGCCATCATCGCCGCACCACCTTCCTGGCGGCAGACAAGGACGTCGATGCCGCTGTCATAAAGCGCGTCCAGGACCGCAAGATAGCTTTCTCCCGGAACACAGGAGACGCGTTCGACGCCATTTGCCTTCAGCGCCTCGACGATCAGTTGGCCGCCGGTCTTCATATGTCATTCCCCTTGATTTCGATCTCATCGAGTTCCGCCAGTACATCGGCGGTATGTTCGCCGAGCTTGGGGCTCGGACGATGGTAGGCCAGTGGCGTCTCCGACAACATGATCGGACTGCGCACGCTGGGTATGGTGGTTCCGTCGGCAGCCTGCAGCTCAAGCTTCATGCCGCGTGCAACGATCTGTGGGTCGTTGAACATCTCGGCGATGGAATTGATTGGCCCTGCCGGCACGGCATCGTTGCCGCAGGCGCCAAGAAGGTCGGCCTTCGTCCACTTCTGTGTTTCGGCCACCAACAGGCGCCGCACCTCATCGCGGTTTGCAACCCGCGCCTTGTTGGTTGCGAAGCGCGCGTCCTCGGCCAGCGCGTCCACACCAAGGATCTTGCAGAACCGCCCGAATTGGCCGTCATTGCCAACCGCCAGGATGATGTGACCATCGCTGACCGGGATGACTTCATAAGGGCTGATGTTGGGGTGTGCGTTGCCAAGGCGCGTCGGCGCATTGCCGGAGATCAGGTAGTTCATGTTCTGGTTGGCAAGAACAGCCGACATCACGTCCAGGAGCGCCATGTCGACCATCTGCCCTTCGCCCGTCTTCATGGCGTGGATCAGCGCCGCCTGGATTGCCGTCACAGCATAGATGCCGGTGAAGATATCGGCGATCGCCACGCCCGCCTTCATCGGCTGGCCATCCGCTTCGCCCGTGATAGACATAAAGCCGGACATGCCCTGGACGATATAGTCGTAGCCGGCGAGGCTCGCATAGGGTCCATCCTGGCCAAAGCCTGTGATCGAGCAGTAGACGAGCTTCGGGTTGATCGCCCTCAGGCTCTCGTAGTCGAGGCCGTACTTCTTCAGTCCGCCAAGCTTGAAGTTTTCGATAAGCACATCTGCGCTCGCTACCAGCCGTCGGACAACCTCCTGGCCCTCGGCGGTCTTAAGGTCCACTGCGATAGAGCGTTTGCCCCGATTGGTGGCGTGGTAGTAGGCAGCCGAAAGGTTTTCTCCGTCCTTGCCTTCCACGAAGGGCGGCCCCCAGGCACGGGTATCGTCGCCGCCGTCTGGATTTTCCACCTTGATGACATCCGCGCCCATGTCGGCGAGCATCTGCCCTGCCCAGGGGCCGGCCAGGACCCGCGCGAGTTCGATGACCCGGATTCCCGAGAGGGGTGGCTGCTTGCTGGAGGTGGGCTCAGTCATGGGTTGTTCATTCTGCTCGTTATGTTGCTGTCCGCCGTCGCGACTCGCGTGGAAGCGATGCGGCGTTCGCGCCAGATGATGTAGAGGCCCGAGCCCACGATGATGCCGATGCCGAGCCACTTCACCGGATCCGGGAAGTCAGCAAAGACGAGCCAGCCGAACAGGGTAGCGGAGACGATTTCGAAATATTGCATGGGCGCCAGGATGGACGCAGGTGCCAAGCGATAAGCATAAACGGCGAGAATGCCTGAGAGCGCGGCGAAGAAACCGACACCGACGAGCCATAGAAAATCCGTCGCATCAGGCCAGGAAGGGGCCAGGAAGCCGGTGTCAGTGGAGGCTCCCAGCATCAGCAGCAGGATGCAGATCGGTATACCCCAGAGCGACATCTGGAACTGCATCGACCAGGGATTTTCTCTTGGTGCCAGCGCTCGCGTCATAAGGGCGAAGACTGCCACGCAGAAGGCGGTGATGATGGGCAGGATCGCGACGAGCCCGACTTCCTCGAAACTCGGGCGGATAACCACCATTGCGCCGAGGAAGCCAACGCCGCAGGCCGTATAGCGCCGCCAGCCGATCGTTTCGCCAAGGAAGATGCTTGCCAGAATGGTTAGGATGATAGGCTCGACGAAAAAGATCGCGATGGCATCGGCAACCGGCATAACCGCAAGCGTGGCGACGAAGCACACCATGGATAGGGTGATGATCGCGGCACGAACGGCATGGTAGGCGCTCATCCGCCAGGAGAATGTCCGCCACAGGCCATGCCAGAGCACGATCGGCAGCATGAAGAGCGCCTGGAAGACAAAGCGCGCCGCGGTGATCATGGTGGGGGAGGTCGTGGCGGTGGCCAGCTTAGCGAAGATGTCGATTAGAGGTGCCGCCAGCATTGCGAGCAGCATCAGAAGGAGCCCGTTGACGATGGCACTGGTCGGGAGATCTTGCGCGGCGAGGCCGCCAACTGGCGATGTCATCTTTCCCGTTCCCGCGAAGCACGGCAGCACATGTGGTTCACGCCACGGCGTCATCTATAGCCAAACGCAGGTCGGCAGGCACTTGATGAAATGTCATTGTATCATTCCCTTGGAAACGACATCGCCTCCGCCGCCCAGCGGGCAAACTCGGCCATCGCCTCGTTCCGGACGGCATCGTTCAACGTCTCGTGGCGGGTGTTCGGCCAGATCCTGCTCGAGACTCTGGAAAGGCCATGCTTTTTCAGCTGCCCCGCCAGCCATGTGATCTCACGTCCTCGGTTGGTCGCAGGATCCGTGTCCCCTCCGACGAGGTAGATCGGCATGTCCTTTGGCAGCCGCTCGATCAGACGAGGTCCTCGAAAGGTAAGTTCAAACAGGTCAAGCCAAAGCGAGACACTTGCGTCGAACCCGCATAGCGGGTCGGCGAGATAGGCATCGACCTCCTCTAGCTGACTGCTCAGCCAGTCCGCATCAGTTCGCTTCTCCGGCATGGAGCGTCCCCACGCTCGAAACGTCGCCTTCGGCAGGATGGTGCTCGGCACGTCGGCGCCCTTAAGTGCGCGTTCCGCCAGAAGCACTCCCTGCGCAAGACGACCTGCAAGGCCGGGATGGAAGTTCGAGTTCCAGACGGACAACGCGTCGTATCGATCCGGGTGTGTCACCGCCGCATTCAATGCGATCAATCCTCCCATGGAATGGCCGAAAAGAAGAACCGGCAACTCGGGATAATGATTGACGGCGAAATCGCGCATGGCGGCAACATCGTCCAGCACCTTGCGCACGCCATCACGCTTTGCAAAGCGCCCCAAGGGAGCATCGGGTGCTGTGGTGTGGCCGTGACCTCGATGGTCGTGCGCATAGACATGGAAGCCATGCTTGCTCATGAAGGTGGCGAACTCCGCGTAACGCTGGGAATGCTCGGCAAGGCCATGACAGATCAGCAGGATCGCGTGCCCATGCTCGTCGGCGGACTGGTGGTGATAGGCGAGCTTTGCTCCCGTTGGACTGTCGAACCACCTTGTTTGGTTGAACATTGCCTCTCCTTCAGCCGCCGTGCATTGCTCCTGCGCGCCAATTCGCCTACATAGCGGCAACTTCCCAATCTGCCCGGAGCGATTTCAACGATGGCACGTCAGTTCATCTATCACATGTCGGGACTGAACAAGTCCTACGGCGCCAAGAAGATTCTCGAGAACGTCAACCTGTCCTTCTACCCGGATGCCAAGATCGGTATCCTCGGTCCGAACGGTGCCGGTAAGTCTACCGTGCTGCGCATCATTGCGGGCAAGGACAAGGAATTCACCGGCGAGGCCTGGCTCGCAGAAGGTGCGACTGTCGGCTATCTCGAGCAGGAGCCGCATCTCGACCCGACGAAGAACGCGTTCGAGAATGTCATGGAAGGCGTTGCCGACAAGCAGGCCGTGCTTGATCGTTACAACGAGCTGATGATGAACTATTCCGACGAGACGGCGGAAGAGGGCGCCAAGCTCCAGGACATCATCGATGCCCAAAACCTCTGGGATCTCGAGCAGCAGGTCGAGATGGCGATGGAAGCGCTCCGCTGCCCGCCGAAGGACGCCGACGTCACCGTCCTGTCTGGGGGTGAGCGCCGCCGTATCGCGCTCTGCCGCCTGCTTCTATCTCAGCCAGACCTGCTTCTCCTCGACGAGCCGACCAACCACCTGGATGCCGAAACGATCGCCTGGCTGGAAAAGCACCTGCGCGATTATCCTGGCGCCGTGATGATGATCACCCACGACCGCTACTTCCTGGATAACGTCACGGGCTGGATCCTGGAGCTCGATCGTGGCCGCGGCATTCCCTACGAAGGCAACTATTCTGCCTACCTTGCCGCCAAGGCGAAGCGCATGCAGCAGGAAGCTCGCGAGGAAGCCGGACGCCAGAAGGCGCTGTCGCGCGAGCAGGAATGGATTGCCTCCAGCCCCAAGGCTCGCCAGGCGAAGTCCAAGGCGCGTATCAAGGCCTACGAGCAGCTCGTGGATGCCGCAGAGAACGTCCGGCCCGGCGATGCCCAGATCATCATCCCGGTGTCCGAGCGCCTCGGCAATGTCGTCATCGAACTCGAAGGCATCAACAAGGGCTTTGAAGGCCGTACGCTGATCAACGACCTGTCGTTGAAGCTGCCGCCGGGCGGCATCGTCGGTATCATCGGACCGAACGGCGCCGGCAAATCCACGCTGTTCAAGATGATCACGGGACAGGAAAAGCCGGATGCAGGTTCGATCCGCATCGGCGACACCGTCCATCTCAGCTATGTCGACCAGAGCCGCGACGCGCTTGATCCCGACAAGACCGTCTGGGAAGAAATATCCGGCGGTGCGGAAGTGATCAAGCTCGGCAAGTTCGACATGAACTCGCGCGCCTATTGCGGTGCCTTCAACTTCAAGGGCGGCGATCAGCAGCAGAAGGTCGGCAATCTTTCGGGCGGTCAGCGTAACCGCGTGCACCTCGCCAAGATGCTGAAGTCGGGCGGCAACGTTCTCCTGCTCGACGAACCGACCAACGACCTCGATACGGAAACCCTCGGCGCGCTCGAAAATGCGTTGGAGAACTTTGCTGGCTGCGCGATCATCATCTCGCACGATCGCAGGTTCCTGGACCGCCTGGCGACACACATCCTGGCTTTCGAAGGTGACGGTCACGTCGAATGGTTCGAGGGCAACTTCGAAGACTATGAAGAGGACAAGGTCCGCCGCCTGGGACCCGATGCGCTCAATCCGGGCAGCCAGGCCTATAAGCGCCTGACGCGCTAACCGTCGTAGAAAGACTGAAGAAGGCTCCGCTCCACGGGGCCTTCTTGCTTTTCAGCCGTCGGACGACAATCCGGTTGCGCAGCCCCCACTCATCATATAAAGATATCTTTATGTCTTGATTGCATAAGGATTGCGGGATGGGGTTGTCGCTGGAGACTTTGGTGGATGTGCTGAAAACGGCAGGTGAGCCGACCCGGTTCCGCCTGCTCGCTCTTCTGGCCGATGGAGACCTGACCGTCAGTAATTTGACGGAGATCCTCGGTCAATCACAGCCGCGTATCTCGCGCCACCTCAAGCTCTTGGCGGAAGAAGACCTGATCGAGCGCTATCAGGAGGGAGCCTGGGCCTATTTCCGGCTGAAGCAGGACGGCAAGGCTGCAGCGCTCGTCCAGACGCTGCTCGCGGCAACAGTCGAGGACGAGCCGGTTTTGTCCCGCGACGGAGAACGACTGGCCACCGTCAAACGGGCGAGGGCGGAGCGGGCGCAGGCCTATTTCAGCCGCAACGCATCGGAATGGGATGAGTTGCGGCGCCTGCATGTCAGCGACGCGGCCGTGGAAAAGGCCTTGCTGGCACTGATCGGCACCACGCCCGTCGATGCACTGCTTGATCTCGGCACCGGCACAGGCTGGATCCTTCAGCTTCTCTCGGACGTGTACAGGCGAGCGCTCGGTATCGACGCCAGCCGTGACATGCTGTCAGTCGCGCGCGCGAACCTCGACAAAGCTGGGATCCTGAAAGCTTCTGTGCGTCATGGGGATATCTTGAACCTTCCCGTGGAAGGGCAGGACTTCGACCTGATCACGATCCACCAGGTGCTGCACTTCCTAGATCAGCCGGAATTGGCGATTGCCGAGGCTGCGCGCGTGTTGCGTCCTGGCGGCAGGCTACTGATTGTCGATCTCGCGCCGCATAACCTGGAGTATCTGCGCGACGAACATGCGCATGTACGGCTCGGCTTCTCACACCAGATCGTCAGCGAATGGCTGGAGAAGGTTGGCTTGGAGGTGCTGGACGTTGTGGACCTTGCCGCCGCGCAAAAAACAGCACCGTCACTGACTGCAACCGTCTGGCTGGCGCGCGACAAACGCCTGCTGATGGCCGCGACCAACTCTTCCGACGAACTTACCGCTGCCTAGGAGACGAACCATGAAAACCGCTCACCCGTCGCGCGCAGCATTTAGCGTTTCCTTTGAGTTCTTTCCGCCCAAGGCGCCGGAGATGGAAGCGCAGCTTTGGCAAACGATCGATGAATTGCAGCGATGGGCGCCGGATTTCGTGTCTGTCACCTACGGTGCCGGTGGTTCTACCAAAGCCCCGACACTTGCAACTGTCCGCCGACTGGTTGCCGAGACCGGGCTGACGACGGCTGCGCACCTGACGTGCGTCGACGCTTCGCGTGAAGACGTGCATTCTGTTGTTGGAGAATACAAGGCTTCTGGCATCCGCCACATCGTTGCCCTGCGCGGCGACCCGGCGAGTGGCGTTGGAACGACCTACGTGCCGCACCCGAAGGGTTACAACGATACTTCCGAACTGGTGGCGGACCTTCGTTCCCGGGGCGAGTTTGAAATATCGGTGTCCGCCTATCCCGAGAAGCATCCCGAGAGCGCCGATCTCGCGGCAGATATCGATACGTTGAAGCGAAAGGCGGATGCAGGTGCAACGCGGGCGCTGACGCAGTTCTTCTTTGATAACGACGTCTTTGAGCGGTATCTGGAGAAGGTCCGGGCCGCCGGGATATCCATTCCGATCGTTCCGGGCATCATGCCGATCCAGAACCTCAAGCAGTTGAAGCGCTTCGCGTCCGGCTGCGGAGCGTCCGTGCCGTCATTCATCGACTCACGCTTTGACGGGCTTGACGATAAGCCTCTGGAACGGGCTGAGGTGGCGGCAGACGTGGCTGCCGCACAGATAGACGATCTGCGGCGGCGTGGGCTGGATGACTTCCACATTTATACGATGAACCGGGCACCACTCGTCAGCGCGGTACTTCAGCGGCTGGGACGTTCAAGGCAGCCGGTTCGAGCCGGAGCGGCGGCATAGGTGGCAGCAATAAGAGAAAAACGCAGCTTCTTGTGGAGCTGCGTTCTTCCTTTTCAAACTTTATACCGTTGTCATGGATGCCAGATATGTCTGGTAGTGGTGAGATGGTGGCGCTCAGATGAAGAGCATGGAAGCCACGAAAACGAACGCTGCACCGACTACGAGGACATTGAGAGAGTAGATGTTTCCCATGTCTGCCTCCTTGTGCTGACGTGATCACTGTAGGGCCTTTTCCCACTCCGTGAAAAGCGATTTTTATGCTGCAATGCAGCGGAAGCTTCTTTGATAACCTCTGCATGTATGGCCTAACTATCTGAAACAGCGATATTTTCACGACTAACAAACGCGGTGAAGTTTCGGTGAACTCCAGTCCCGGGCTGTTAGTAACTGAAACATGCGGTGAGCCTGGAAGAGAAGAACGGCCTGCTCTACCGCAGCGCAACGGCTTCCTTTCGCTGGAACAGGCGACCATCAAGGACAAGCAGTCCGGCTGCGATCAATGCCATTCCGGCCAATTCAGGTCCCGCGAGTCGCTCTCCGAGAAAGACTGCGCCTAGCAGAATCGCGCTTGGCGGAACGAGCAATGTCACCAGCGAGGTATTGGTGGCGCCGGCGAGGGTCAGGATCCGGAAGAACAGAAGATAGGCGAACGCTGTCGATAACAGTGCAAGCCCGAGGATCGCGAAGATCGCCGACATGCTCGGAACAGGCAGGGACCATGGCTGATCCGATATCAATGCGACTGGCAGCATCATTAGGGAGGAAGCTGTGAGCTGGCCGGTGGCAGTCACTGGCGCAGCAATCGCGCGGAAGCGCTTGCCGAAGGTTCCGGCAAAGCCATAGCAAATTGCAGCGAACACCGGCAGCAAAAGTGCCCAGACCGGTGCATGGGTTGCCGAGCCGAGCGCGGGACCGATAAGCACCGCGGTACCGGCGAGACCAATCATGCAGCCGATGATCTTGGCCTTTGTCAGCTTCTCGTCCGTTGTCCAGCGATTGGCGATAAGGACCGTCCAGATCGGGGTCGTTGCGTTGAGGATCGAGGCAAGGCCAGCTCCAATCTCCGTTTGACCAAAGAAGATCAGCGTGTGCGGCAGAGCGTTGTTGATGAAGCCCATGACGGCAAAGGCCCGCCAGTGGGTTCGCAGCATGCGGTACAGGTCAAGCCGACCGTGCAGGTAGATATGCAGCGCCACTGCCGCGAGAGACAGGCGCAAGAACACCAGCGTAAATGGCGGCACTTCGAGCACGGCCACACGGGCAAAGAAGAAAGAGCCGCCCCATATCAATCCGAGAAGCAACAGAAAGATCCAGGCGAGACCTGTAAGGCGTTGCTGTGATTCAACTGGCAAAACTATTCTCCTTGCGCGGGCAGGAGAGGCATAGTCAGCTCCGCCTTAGCGCGCCACCCGATAGTTGCGCAGTTGCTGTTGCGGGTGGACCTAAATCAGCTTCGGGTTTGCGTCGCCGGTCCGACACGTTGCATCGGTGGTTGATGCGATGCTCAACCGTCAGCAGCTGCAACCCAGTTGCGCCAGTTCTTCTCTGTGCCGGAAAAGACGTTGATGTCAGTGTTCCCCTTGACGCCTGGCACAACGCCTGTGGCGGTATACTGCCAGAAGGCCCAGCGCCTGGACGCATAGATGTTTTCCGGATGAGCGGCGGTAGAGCGAACCCAGAAATGATACTCGTTGAAATGTCCGACCAGGTTGTCGCGGTGAAAATCGACGGTGGTGTAGATGATCGGCCGCTTTCCGTAGTGAGCCTGGATGCGATCCATGAATCGCTGCATGGCTGCCCGCACGCTTCCGGGCGGCGGGCGCAGCTTGCAGGTGGGTGAGGCATGATTCCATTCCACATCGAGCACCGGCGGCAGACGCACGGCGGCCTTCGGCACGTTGCGGATGAATGAGTCCGCCTGCTCGTCTGCGCTGGCGCAGAAATAATAGAAGTGGTAGGGGGCGTGCGGTATGCCGGCTGCGGCCGCCCCACGCCAGTTGGCGTCAAAGCTGCTGTCGACCCGGTCCGTCCCCTCCGTTGCCTTGATGAAGGCAAAAGACACGCCCGACTTTCTTGCTGCTTGCCAGTCGATCTCGCCATTCCACTTGGACACGTCAATTCCGTGGATGTCGTGCCGATGCGGGTGCTTTTGCCCGAAATCAACGGGATCATTGTCGTTGAAGCGCGGCTTGGCGATCGCGGCGGTGCTCAAGGCGTCATAGCTGGAAACGCTGCATCCAGTGAGGAGAAGACTGGCCGTAAGAATGGCCATGAACAGCCGTGGCATGTTGATCCCGTCTTCTGTATCGGGAGGTGCGCGGCGCCCCCGGAAGCTGCAACGTTGCGGCCATAACGCCGCAAAACGGCTGCCACGGCAAGAGAGTAGCGTCAGGTCCGCTTGCGCACTATGGCGTGCCAAGCATATCCGCCGCCGATCTGCTGGAAGATCATGTCGGCGTCGGCTTGTCCGAGCCTGTCCTCCAAGGCCTCCTGTAATCGCGCGCGCGGTGTAACATCGAACCGCTGGAGCCAACGCTGAAGGGCGTTCCGGAACCAAAGGGGAAGGTGCTCCTGCTGGCCGAAGTCGACAATGTGCAGCGACCCCCTAGGAGACAGCACACCGAGCGCTGCATCCAGAGCGCTCTCCCAATCTGGAATCATCGACAAGGCATAGGAGATCATCACCCGGTCGAAACCATCAATACCCAACGGCTCTGTCGTGAAGCGCGCTGCGTCGGCGCAGACAAGTACCGGCTTTCTCGCCTTGCCCTCGAAGTGGCGGCGGGCGCTGATCAGCATCTCTTGTGAAATGTCGATCCCATAAAGACGCGCACTGGGATAGGTCCGCTGAGCCTTTCGCAGATTGCGACCGGTGCCGCAGCCGATCTCCAACAGACTTCCGTTTGGTCGAACCTGCAGGCCCTCGATCATGTGGTCTCGGCCCAGGAGGTAGTATCTGCGGGTCAGGTCGTAAATGTGCCGCTGGTAGCGGTACATCCGGTCCATCCGCTCACCGTGCTCACTTCGCATGGAAGCGCTTGTCCGTCGTACCTGCCTCATCAGCGCAACTCGTAGATATGGAAACCGCCATAGATCGCGGATCGGTCGCGCAGGTTCAACTCGCTTGACCGTGAGGCGAGATAGGCCCAGCGCGATAGCAGGCGCTGGTCCACCCGGCCTTCGACAACGCTTTCTTCTGCGGCCGTGCGGAAGATCACCCGTGCACCAGGCGCCGCCGTACGATTGATTTCCGACCATAGATCATTCAGTTGGACGTCCGTCATCCAGTCCTGTGCATCGAGGAGCACGTATCGATCAACCGAAGAGGCCGGCTTCCTCGACAACAGCTCCGTTACATTGGCGTGGTGGACGGTAACGCGATCGACGTTATCTCTGATCGCCAGGTAGTTCTCGGTCCTGAGATAAGGGGGCAGGCTGCCTTCATGTGGCTCCGGATAGCGCCGTGCGAAGGCCTGCCAGGCAAAGTGGTTCTCGTGCAGGGGAAAGTGGCATGCGAGTTTTTCCAGCCGCTGGCGAAGCACGGGCGCTATGGCATTTCCCGACGAACTCCGGACCAGCTCATCATATTGCTGCGGCGGAATTCCCAGTCCGAACAGGGAACTCTTGCGGCTGGTAATGAAGCGGACCAGCGG
The DNA here is from genome assembly GCA_023399635.1 of Pseudomonadota bacterium. GTDB lineage: Bacteria > Pseudomonadota > Alphaproteobacteria > Rhizobiales > Rhizobiaceae > Neorhizobium. The sequence continues at coordinate 37,401 of JAEWOP010000118.1, read as the reverse complement.
CTTGTCGAACAGCGGCGCGATCTGATGATCAAAGAACCGCCGCTGTTCGCGTAGCGACCTTGCTTTCACCAAACCAGCAAGATTGACGCCGTGAAGACGGGCGAGCAGATGGCCGGCGCCGATGAAGCGGCCCAGGAGCCCCGTGCGGTAGATGTTTCGATTCAGCACCTCGATTCGGCGGCTACCGGTGAGGCCGCGGCGCTCCCAGTAGGCGCGGGTCTGAGGATCAAGCTTTGCCGCGACAAACATGTCATAGCTGGAACTGTTGCTTGCCTCGTGCTCCCTGGCGAACATCCGCACCACATCGCGGTGCGTTGGCAGGTGCCGGAAGGCTGCGAGCTTCAGCCTGTTGAGAGCGATATGGTGGGGGTTGAGGTCGACGACGTCGATGCTCTTGGGCGCTCGGCTCAGATAAGCCAGCATGTTGCAGCCACCGGAGCCGATCGTGACCACGCTATGTGCGGGGCCGAGCTCCATTCCCTGCAGATCCACATCGGCGTCTTCCCATATCTGCGGATAGACGAGGCCCGAAAATAGAAGGCCGAAGAGACGCTCCGACAGGCCCCTTCGTGTCAGCGCTCTATGCTGCAGCAGCGCATTCTTGAGCTTGCGATTGCCTAGATATCCTGTCTGTTGAACAACATCCGCCATGAGGAAGCTCCCGCCGCTGTTTCAGCGGGATTTAGACAGGGCTTGCTACAGATTGATGACGTGGCGGCCTGTGCGCAAACAGGAGGGGCTTCCCTCGTCATTGTTTTGCTGCTTGCATTGCAGCTCACGAGGAAAAGCTCTATGACGATCTTCTCGCGGGTTCTCAAGTTCGTTGCCGCCGCTCTAGTCCTGGCTGTTGTTGCTGGCGCCTTATGGCTCTACTTCGCTTCCCCGGCGCTTCTTCGGGTCGGCGCCGGCTACACGGCCAAGATCGTCTGTTCGAATGTCTTTCTAGCTGGCCGTGATCCCGATGACGTGCTGGCTATCGATGTCCAGGCGCCAGGTCATCCCCTGCTCAGGCTGATGAAGGTCGACGTTGATCGCAAGGGTCGGCAGGTGAGGGCGGCACTGCTTGGCATCTTCGCCGGCAGTCGAGCGGTTTATCAAGGCGGGCTTGGCTGTGCTGTTTCACCGGCCGGGGAGGTCATGACCGATGCACCGCAAGTGACAAGCATGCCTGCATCCGAGGCAGCAGCTATGCCTTGGCCTGTGGGCGAGATGGTGGAGTCGGATCAGCAAGTTGCAGCGATTCTTTCGAATCCCGCTTTGACTGGTCCTGGCATGCGGGCGACTGTCGTCCTCCATGGCGGTCGCATTGTGGGCGAGATCTACGGCGACGGGTTCTCCGAGGATACTCCGTTGCTCGGGTGGTCGATGACGAAGACCGTCAATGCGGCGATCATCGGCACCTTGATCCGGCAGGGGCGCTTGCGTCTCGACGCGCGGGGGCTTCTGCCGCAGTGGCGAGGTGACCCAAGGGCGGAGATCACGCTCGCGGATCTGTTGGTGATGGAGGATGGATTGACGTTCAACGAGAACTACGGGTCCGTTACCGATGTGACGCAGATGCTTTATCTCGAACCCGACATGGCAGCGTTTGCGGCCGATGCCCCGCTCGGAGCCGAGCCGGGGCAAAGGTTCAGCTATTCCTCCGGTGCTGCGGTCCTGCTGTCACGGATCTGGATGAACAGTCTGGGTGATCCGAAGGCAGCACTCGCCTATCCGCAGCAGGCGCTGTTTCGCCCGCTGGGGATGAGGAGCGCGGTCATGGAGGCGGATGCGGCAGGCACATTTGTCGGAAGTTCCTATATGTACGCCACCGCCCGGGACTGGGCACGCTTTGCCCACCTCCTCCTCCGCGACGGCGTGTGGAATGACGAGCGCCTGCTACCTGAGAACTTCGTCAAGCTGATGTCGCAGCCGAACACGACGTCCAGGGGGCGCTACTCCAGGATGCAGACTTGGCTTGCCGCCGAAGACGCTGACTTGCCGGATGACGCCTTCTTCCTGCAAGGGCATGACGGGCAGTCGATTGCCGTCATCCCGTCACTTGATCTGGCGGTGGTACGGCTGGGGCTCACGCCGCGGCGTCAAGGCTATGACGTGACGCCGCTTGTACAGGAGATCATGAAGATTAAGCGCTGACTACTGCTGCAGAACGTGCAGCATGCCTTTGCGCTTCGCATCGTAGTAATAGCCACGCGCGTAGAGCCTGATGGCGTTGTCGTTGCTGTTGTCAGCGACAAGCCAGGCGCCGCGCAGATACTTGATCGCGTATTTCAGGTTGGTTTCAGCGTTCAGGAGACCTTCGGGAGGCCCATCGTAACCCATGGACTTGGCTGTGGCATACTTGATCTGCATAAGACCCCAGTAGCCGTTCTTGTGATAGGCCTTGGGGTTGTAACGGCTTTCCCTGTGCACCACGCGATGGACCAGTGACTCGGGTACGCCGTAAACACCAGCATAATGCTTGATGAGCTTAGCCAGATCTGCGGGAGCATCAGCGGCCGTCGCCGGAAGCGGATCTCCCGGGGCCGGCGGGAACTGCTTGCGCGTATCAACCGCCTGAAGGGTCGCCACGGCAGCGGGTGTGGATGGAGCGGCATAAGCCAGCGCCTTCACGTCGGGGCGTGGGATCGGGATCGCCGACTGGAGCGCCTGCATGTCGGGCGTCAAATCAGCATCGTCCTGCGCAAACGGGGCATTGCTCTGCTGCGCTTGTCGAATGCTTGCTGTGCTGGCCGCGGCGTCGATGGCAGCAGATGCATGTAGGGAAGTGTTTTCGGCGGCAGCTTTCGTCGCGGAAACCGGATCGGTGGTCGCATACGCCACTTGCGGAGCCATATCGGGCAATGCCATGGCGACATTTTGTGCCGTCGCTACTGTTGCCGTTTCAGGAATGGCAAGCTGGATCCGACCAGTCTTGGAAAGCGCGATCGTTCCCGTCGGGACAGAACTTGGGGTGGCGGCGGTGGTCTCGGCATAGCCCTCTAGAGGCTGACTTGCCTGATCTAGCGCTGCCTTTTCCATCCGGGCCGAGGATGGGTGGTGCAGGCGCGCCGTCTTCTGTGACGGGGGTTCGACGCTTGAGCAGCCGGCCAAGGCCGACGTCATGGCCAGAGAAACAAGGGCCGTACGACGGAAAGATCGATTCATCACCATTGGGTTGCTTCCATGAAGTTGTCGATCGTCCTCAGTCGCACAAACGTCCTGAACCGGATTCTCATTAACCTATCGCCCGTTCACCGGCAAGCAGTGCTCAGGCGGCAATGCGCCGATACCCTGCGGTCACAGCGCGTCTGGCTATGAATCGCGTGCCCGTCTTGTGCGAAGCTGGACGCGCAGTTGCTCTTGATCGCGCACGGTTCAGCATGCGCCGGGGGAACACGACATGCACCATTGCACCTGTCGCTGCCAGCGCCATGAAGCCCAACTGGATTTCCATCATCGCGCTTGTCGAGGCCAGCATCTCGGGCTGAATGAACTGCGCCAGTAGAGCTGCAAGCAGGATCACGTAACGGCTGCTGCGAAGACAGAATGTCAAGAGATATGAAAAGATCTGCAGCGATCGCTGTACGGGCAAATTGTCGTTCTGGGCGAGGGGAGTACGGGCAGACGGCTCCTGAAACGCCCACAGCGCGTAGAACATGAGGTAGGCCATCCCGACCCACGATAGCGGTGCAAGCAATCCGGGCGCTGCCCAAGCAGCAGCCGAGATCGGCAACGCTGCGATCGTCAGCGCCACGCTCAGCCCAATTGCTGCACCTGATACGGTCAAGATCGCCGTGCGGCGACCTCTCTGATCGGCATAGCGCGCGATCAGGCTTGCCAACGGGCTAGGCAGGAGGGCGATGAGGATCGAGACAGCGGCAAAAGCTATCCACATGTCAGTTGTCATCGCATCCTCCTCATGCTTGCAGGCGCGTCTCCGTCAGGCTGCCTCGAAGGGCTGGCCGATGAACTCCATCACCTCGCCGAACCATTGTGCAGACAGATCGAAGTGTTTTCCACCCTTAATTCGCGGAAACTCGATCGTCCTAAGGCGTCCGCCGTGCTCCTCATCATGGCCGGTGACGCCGGAGACCTTGTCGAAGGCGCTGTCGACAGCGAGATCAACCATGCTCTGGATCAGGCGCAAATCTCCGGGGTTGGCGGGCGCCGAGCGAGCAAAATAGCCTGATTTCTGGACCATCGATCGCTCTGCGTTTAGGCGGGCCGCAAAGTTCTTCTGGAACCAGTTTCCGACATTGATGGTGTCGATCTTCACGTGGCCGAAGGCATCACGCTTGACGTCCTCGCCCGAGGCCTCGCGTTCCGCGACGATCGCGTCCAGGCAGGCGCCTTCGGACACGAAGAGGGTGACAAAGCCCCGTTCGTCCATAACCTGGCGCAGGCGCTCGGTTTCAGCCTCCAGGTCGAACACCATCTCGGGCAGATAGAGCCCGTCGATGTTTTTCATCGATGTGTTCATCATCAACGCTTCAACATATTCGTTGTGCTGGGTGCGCTGGATGTATTTGCGCGCCGTGGCAGCTGTCAGCCAGCCACAGTGGCGACCCATCACCTCATGGATGACAAGCGTTCGGGGAGCAGCACTCTGCTCATTGCTAACGTGATCGAAGAAGTGAGCGCCGACTTCAGCGGCAGTCCATGCGCCCAGCGACTGGCGGATCGGCACGATGTCGTTATCGACGGTCTTTGGCAAACCCACCACGGTCAGGTCGTAACCGTTGGCGCCGAGATAGGCCGCAAGATCGGCCGCAGTGGTGTTGGTGTCGTCGCCTCCGATCGTGTGCAGGATCGTGATGCCATCCTCGGCAAGCCGGTCCGCTGCCACCTGCAGCGGGTTTTCGCCTTCCTTGACCAGCCCCCGCTTGACGCAGTCGGCAACATTGGTGAGCTTGACTCGACTGTTGCCGATAGGTGAGCCGCCATAGCGATGCAGGAGATGAGCGCCGCTGCGAATGTCCGGGGTGATTTCGATGCGATCGCCCTTGAGCAGTCCCTGGTAGCCCGAGCGATATGCGACGAGCTCGATCTCCGGTGCGAGGTCGGTGTATCGCTCGATCAATCCGCCGACAGCGGATGATAGGCAGGGAGCCAGTCCGCCAGCCGTCAGCATCGCTACTTTCTGTTTCGACATTCATCCACTCCTGTTGCGCCAGCCTCAGCACCGATCGTCAAAGGATTTGGCGCAGCCACTTGCGGCTGTAAAGCTGATTTCTCAAGAAATTCGGTAGCTTCGCGCAAATGCCTTGTCTTCATCGGCATCTAATCGTTTCAAGTCTACGGGTGACCGACCTGACTGTGGAAAACTGCCGTAGTGGGACAGGCGCATACCGCCTGCTTGTGCCCGCCAAGTCGTGGTCGCCCGGGAGGATGGTCCTTGGGCAAGTTTAGGGACGGAAGCGGGAACAGCGCAAGGTGAGCGAAGTTGGGTCTTTGTTCAGGAAAGGTGAACATAGTTTAATCTTTCCAGGACACTCCAGCTTCTTGCATCGAACCTGTTTATCTGGTCATTTACCGCATGATTTTTGATTTCTCTTGCTTCCAGATTTCCTCGTTATGGGACCGGCTGCTCGGGGCAGTTGGGGACGCTGCCGGCGGCGTTCTGGGCCGCGTGGTCGAAGCAATCCGGACCCTTTTTGAAGGCGATCCCGAGACCCGGCGTCAGGTTTCCTTTTCTGTTGCGATCATCGCGCTGTCGGCGAAGATGGCGAAGGCGGATGGGATCGTGACGGAAAAGGAAGTCGATGCCTTCCGCCAGATCTTCGACTTTCCTGCCGAGGAGGCGCGTAATGTGGCGCGGCTCTACAATCTCGCGCGACAAGATATTGCGGGGTACGAGGCTTACGCGAAGAACCTTGCCGGGCTCTGCGGCAGCGGAGACGAGAACTGCCCGATGCTGGAGAACGTCATCGACGGGCTCTTCCACATCGCCAAGGCAGACGGTCTGATGCACGAACAGGAACTCGCGTTCCTTGCAAGGATCGCGGAGATCTTTCAGATCGACGAGGAGCATTTCCGCCGGATCCTTGCGCGCCACGTTCATCTGGAGGGCAGGGATCCCTATCTGGTGCTTGGTGTCTCGCCCGATGACGATTTTGCCGCCATACGCAAGACGTACAGGCGTCTGGTGTCCGAGCACCACCCGGATCGACTGATTGCGCGTGGGGTTCCTGCGGCGTTGCATGCGGCCGCGAATGAACGTATGGCAGCGCTCAATGCGGCTTACGCCGCGATCGAGAAAGAGCGCCGCGCTGCATGAATGAGTTTGCCGCCGATTTTTCCGGCGCAACTGTCCAACCCTCTCCTAACTTCGGGATGCGCGCCGACGAGCGCCGGCCGGACATGATCGTGCTGCACTACACGGGCATGCCGGATCATGATCAGGCTCTTTCCTGGCTCCGTAACCCTGAAAGCCAGGTTTCAAGCCACTATTTCGTTCATGAGGACGGTCGCATTGTGCAGCTGGTTGCGGAGCGGCAGCGAGCCTGGCATGCGGGCAAGAGCTCCTGGGGCGGCGAGTGCGACATCAATTCCACCTCCATTGGCATCGAAATCGCTAACGCCGGCCACCCCGGTGGCTTGCCGTCGTTCCCCGATGCACAGATCGACGCGGTCGTCAGATTGTGTCTCGATTGCGGCTCACGGTGGGAAATTGTCCCCGAAAGAGTGCTGGGACACTCCGATGTAGCGCCAATTCGCAAGGTTGATCCGGGTGAAAATTTCCCCTGGCAGAAATTGTACCGAGCGGGGGTAGGACACTGGGTTGAGCCGGCTAGCATCAGTAGCGGCCGCTTCTTCCAGCGAGGAGAGACGGGGCAGCCGATCGAGGCGCTCCAGTCGATGCTGTCGCTATACGGCTATGATATTGATATTTCAGGTCATTTCTGCGAGAGGACGAAAGGTGTAGTTGAGGCTTTTCAGCGTCATTTCCGTCCGCAGCGGGTCGACGGAATTGCAGATATTTCCACCATCGAAACGCTCCACAGATTGATCGTCTCGCTGTCGAAATACAACCATACATAATGCACCAAAGCGGCATCCGTTCCCGCTGGTCGGCAGAAAAAACCGCCGGTGCCACATCATCTCCTTATTACGACGTTTAAAACCATGCCCATCGACGTGGCCGCCACCAAAGGACGGGGGGCTGCGAAACATCAATGATTTGTGGGTCTTACCCACTGCCGCAGCGCTGATATGGCGCGGTGCGCAGGGGCTGGCGCTTGGCCTGATGAGACCTGTCTATTCGGAGAGTCTTCCAAGACATGAAAAACGCATTTGTTGCTGCTGCGGCATCTATCATCACGCTGATCGCTGTTCCCAACGCAGCTTTTGCTGGCGAGGAAGCAGTCAAGACCAAGACCGTTGCGCTGCAATCGAAAGTGAGCAAGCCAGGCTATGCCACGCCGGCAAAGACACTGGTGACGAAGGCTGCAAACCCATACTCGCCCATCATCACGAAATATGCGAAAGCCTATGGGGTGCCTGTCGAGCTTGCGCATGCGGTGGTCAAGGTAGAAAGCAATTTTAATCCGAAGGCTCGCGGCAGCGCTGGTGAAGTCGGTCTCATGCAGATCAAGCCCGCCACGGCCCGGATGATGGGGTACAAGGGCAGCGTCAAGGCTCTTTACAACCCGGAAACAAACATCGAGTTCGGCATGAAGTATCTCGCTGCGGCACATGAGCTTGGCGGCGGAGAAACCTGCGGCACTATCCTGAAGTACAACGCTGGTCACGGCGCCAAGCGTATGAACCCAGTGTCCAAGCGCTACTGCGGCAAGGTCATGGCGCTGCTGGAGTCTTGATTGCGCTGCTTTGCCACTGGCCATCCCGGTCGCTAAGCGTCTAAACAAGGCGGCGCAATCGGGGTCGTCGCCAGCATGGCAGAAAAGTTCAAGTACATTATCATCGGCGCCGGCATGATGGGTGCCGCCGCCGCCCGCCATCTTTCACAACGAACGGAGGGCGTTCTGCTGATCGGCCCCGGCGAGCCTGTAGACCATCACGCGCATCAGGGGGTCTTCGCCAGCCATTACGACGAGGCGCGCATCACCCGCCGCTTTGATGCCGACCCTTTGTGGGCAACCTTCGCCTCCCGTTCGATCGCTCGCTATCGAGAGATCGAAGAGACGAGCGGCATTCGCTTCTACAAGGAAGCAGGTTGCCTGTTTGCAGGGCCTCAACCGCGTTCTGATGCAGATTATCTTCACCGTGCAACGGAAGTTGCAACCTCGGTGGGGATTGTGCATCACCGGCTTGATCATGCGGGGCTTTGCGCTTTTCCGCAGTTTGCGTTTCCCTCGCATCTCGTAGGCTACTACGAGGATGCCGATGCTGGTCACATCAATCCTCGTGCGCTCGTGCGCGCCCAATTAACGCTTGCCATCCGCCAAGGCGTTCAGCATGTCGAGGCTGTTGCAACGGCGGTTCACGAGAGCGGGCAGGGCGTACGGATTGAGACGAGCGCCGGCGAATACCAAGCCGAGCGGGTGCTTGTCGCCGCCGGGGCCTTCGCGAACTTCCACAACCTCCTGCCGCGGCCGCTAGAGATCCGGGCTGCGCCACGCACCGTCCTCTTCTTTGAGCTTGATGAGCCGGCGCTTTCGGTGTTTGGGCCAATGCCATCGACGATCGTCTTCACCGAGCGCGAAGAGGACCACGTTTATATCCTGCCGCCCGTCCGATATCCTGACGGAAAGGTTTATCTCAAGCTCGGCGGCGACATCGAATCGCGTGCCTTCACCAGTCTCGATGAGGTGCAGACCTGGTTTCGATACGCAGGCGATCCTGCTGAGGCTGAGCGGCTGATAGGTGTTGCGCTGCAACTGATGCCGGACCTTGCCGGATGCAGGACGTCGTCTGCCGCCTGCGTTGCAGCCTTTACGCCGACATGTCGTCCCTACGCCGGCTACCTGCCAAATTCGCAGGTGTCGGTGCTGGCCGGGGGCAATTTTGTCGCGGCAAAATCCTCTGACGAGCTTGGGCGCTTGGGCGCCATCCTCATGTTGGACGGAAGCCTTGGCGAAGAAGACTTCGGCCCCCTGATGACGCCAGTTTTTCAGTGAGATCTTCAGCTATGCCCCAGCACTTCAAGTACATCATTGTTGGCGCCGGCATGATGGGGGCTGCCGCGGCCCGCCATCTGTCGCAATGGACGGATGGCGTGTGTCTGATCGGTCCTCAGGAGCCGGTCGATGCACAGACGCATCACGGGGTGTTCGCCAGCCACTACGATGAGGCTCGTATCACTCGCACCATCGATCCAGATCCGGTCTGGGCGCGGCTCGCCCGGCAAACCATTGCCCGTTACCAGACGATCGCGGCAGAAAGCGGTATCGACTTCTACACCGAATCCGGCTGCCTCCTGGTTGGGCCAAGACGATCAGGACAAGAAGGCTATGTCTCAAACATCCTGAATGCTGCCGACCGTCTGGGAGTGCAGACGGAGTTGCTGAACAACGACAGCCTGCGGCAAACATTTCCTTGTTTCGTTTTTCCGGAGGGAAGCGAGGGAGTTTGGGAAGCGCGGGATGCCGGCCACATCAATCCCCGGCGTCTGGTCAAGGCGCAGATCGCACTGGCGCAGCGTCAGGGTTGTTCACTCGTGCGCGAGACGGTTGCTTCGGTCCGGCAAGAACATGACCGGGCCGTGGTCACGACCGAAGAAGGTCAAACTTATACCGGCGACAAGGTGCTCGTTGCGGCCGGCGGATTTTCGATCAACGAAGCTCTTCTACCGCGCCGGCTCGACCTCAGCGTCTATGCCCGCACAGTTGCCTTCTACGAGGTAGACGAGAGCGCCTTGGCCGCCTGGAGCGGCGTTCCGTCGCTGATCTGGAAATGGAGCGAGGAGGATGACGGCATTTATCTTCTGCCACCCGTTCGCTATCCGGACGGTCGGATCTACCTGAAGATCGGCGGGGATCCGGATGATGTCAAGCTGGAGAGCGAACCGGATATCCGGTCCTGGTTCCGCTCCGGTGGTCGTGAAAGCACGCACCGGCATCTCAGCCAGGTGATGGAACGGCTGATGCCTGGGCTGGATCTATCGAAAACATCAAGAGCCGCCTGTGTTACCTCGTTTACACCGACGGGTTACCCCGCCATCTCCATGTCGGCCTCCGACCGAATCGGTGTTCTTTCCGGCGGCTGCGGCGCAGCCGCTAAAAGCTCCGACGAGATCGGCCGTCTCGGGGCGGAGCTTATCTTTCATGGCGCCATCCAAGACGAGTCCTATGCCGCAGACTTCGGTGCCTGCTTCGTTTGACCTGACAGAGAGCCTTTGCACTGGCGTTTGCTGTTGAACTCGACTATCTCACGCCTGCCAGTTGGCTGGGCAGCCGCGCTTTACCAATGCCGAAAGGCGGTAGGGTGAGGAAAGTCCGGGCTCCACGAAGACACGGTGCCGGATAACGTCCGGCGGGGGCGACCCCAGGGAAAGTGCCACAGAAAGGAAACCGCCCCGCCTGCTGTTTCGCTCCTTGAAGAGCGAAAGAGCTGGCGGGGTAAGGGTGAAAGGGTGGGGTAAGAGCCCACCGCGTCGCTGGTGACAGTGGCGGCATGGTAAACCCCACCGGGAGCAAGACCGAATAGGGATGACGCGGGGTGCTTAAGCACCTACAGCCGGTTTTCGGGCCAGTCATCCGGGTGGGTTGCGCGAGGCGATGTGCAAGCATCGTCCCAGATGAATGGCTGCCGCGTCCCGGTGCTTGCGCCGGGGGCTTACAGAACCCGGCTTATAGGCCAACTGGCACCAAATCATGAAGGACGACAGGTAGCAGGGATCAAAGATCTCTGCCCTCCCTCGACCTGTTAGCTCGTCTTGAATTCCCATTTTAAATCAATCGCATGCTCCTCTGGAGAGGGTGACTTAGTTGCCCCTGTGGAAGCGGCGTGTCGGCGGGCGCCGCTAACCCTTTGTTAAACTTAACAGCTCATAAATAAAGGATGTTGCGGCCTTGCTGCGGGGCCTCATCCCATTGACGCCCATATGGTCCCATGCTATCCCAACTGCGTACTGTTCAAGGGCAAATGAGGGCCCGTCAATCATCAAGTTTTGGTCGCTCAAGCGAGTGGATGTCTGTCTGCGTCGCCGGCGAAGCCTTGTCTGGTTCAGTGGTGTGTCGAGGGAGCTTGGGCTTCCTGTGGAGCAACGGAGCGGATGTCTGGCGTAACCAACCGCTTCCTGTCGAACGCGACCAACCGGATCGATGCGAAAGGGCGCGTTTCCGTGCCTGCAAGTTTTCGCTCGGTTCTGGTCGTGAGGGGAATTCAGGAGCTTTATTGTCTCCAGGATTTCATTTATCCGGCGATCAGTGTCGGTGGCCCGGATCTGCTCGATCGCTACGAGCGGCAGATTGCGTCTACCGACCCGTTCTCGCCCGAAGCAAACAGGATGTCGCTGCTGGTTCATGGTGGCGGGGTCTTCATGAGGCTCGATGCGGAGGGCCGGTTGATGGTCACGGATTTCATCCGCGACTTCACCGGGATCAGCACGGAGGTTACCTTCGTCGGGCGCTCGGATCATTTTCAGCTTTGGCAGCCTCAGGCATTTCAGGATGCGCAGGCGGCCGCAAGAGAGGGGCGATTCGGACCGCGCCCCGCTTAGGACGGGGGATCGGAATGGCGGCGAACACAGGCAGCGGAGAATCCGAGGCCGAAGGCGGACCGGTTCGCCACGTTCCGGTCCTTCTTTCCGAGGTCATTGCCGCGCTCGATCCGCAGCCTGGCCAAATAATTCTTGACGGCACGTTTGGTGCTGGTGGCTATACGTCCGCTATCCTGGAAAGCGGCGCCTCCGTCATTGCACTCGATCGCGACCCTACAGCCATTGCCGGCGGCCAGGCTCTCGTGGCCAGAAGCGGCGGCCGGCTCACGCTGATCCATTCTCAATTCTCCGATCTTGACAAGCACGCACCCGCCGAAGGGCTTGATGCAGTCGTGCTCGATATCGGCGTGTCCTCCATGCAGATCGACGAGGCAGAGCGGGGTTTTTCGTTCCAAAGGAACGGACCGCTGGATATGCGCATGTCGGCTGAAGGCGTGTCGGCTGCCGATGTCGTCAACCGGGCAAAAGTTGGCGACCTCATCCGCATCTTTGGCTTCCTGGGCGAGGAAAAGCATGCCGGACGAATCGCGCGGGCGATCGAGAAGCGCCGCGCGACAGAGCCCTTTGCAACGACCCGCGACCTCGCCAACCTCATCGAGAGTGTCAACCCGCGCAAGGCAAAGGACAAGATTCACCCGGCGACGCGGGTATTCCAGGCGCTGCGCATTTTCGTCAACGACGAACTTGGCGAGCTCGCGCAGGCACTGTGTGCGGCGGAACGGGCGCTGAAGCCGGGCGGGCGTCTTGTTGTCGTCGCCTTCCACTCTCTTGAGGATCGGATGGTCAAAAAGTTCTTCTCCGATCGCTCCGGTAAGGCCACAGGCTCCCGGCATATGCCAATGGTCGTGGAGAAGGCCGCAGTCTTCGAACCAATCGGCAAGGGTATGGTTGCAGCGACAGAAGAAGAGGCGGAGATCAACCCGCGCGCGCGTTCTGCCAAGCTTCGCGCCGGCATGCGGACCGCTGCGCCTGCGGCCCCAGCCGATTTCGCGATCTTCGATCTGCCGAACCTTGCCACTCTATCCACGCTGGGAGCCTAGCATGCTCAGGAGCTTTGACCTCGTGCTGATTGGCGTGATGACGGCTGCGGCCGTGGTGACCTACACGATCAAGCACCGTGCGGATGACAAGCTGCAGGAGGTGCGTCGGCTGGAAACGGAAATCCGTTTGGAGAAGGACACAATCGAACTGCTGAAGGCTGACTGGGCGCTGCTGACGCAGCCCAACCGGCTGGAGCGGCTGATCCAGGCCTATCAATCGGAACTGCAACTGGTGCCGACGGCGCCGACGCAGCTTGCGATGCCCGTCGAATTGCCGATGCCCCGTTCGCAGCTTCCAATGCCCGAGACCACGATCGAAGCCTTGATTGCGAGCGCCGGCGGGGATGTCGCCGCGGCGATCAAGGGTGTCGAGGAAGCGCGAAAAGCTGCACCGGCTTCAAGCATCCCGGTGCCGCTCCCCCGTGGCGGCTATCCTGTCGATGTCATCTCAACTGGATCGGTGAACCGCTGATGTCGTTTCTGTCCCGCATCATGGTCTTAAACAGCCGAGCTCATGTATCGGCCGGAACGCGCGGAAGCCGCAGCTTGCGCAACGGCGCGTTCGAAGGCGCTGCCAAACGCAAGACCGCGCAGGCACGCAGCCGTGTCGGCCTGCTCGTCGTCGGCTTTGTCGCCGTCTACGGGGTCATTGGCGGTCGCCTCGTTCAGTACGGGCTTGCGCAGCCAGAAATCACATCCAGCATAATGCCCGCAGATCGGCTCATGGCTTCTCGGCCTGACCTGCTCGACCGGAATGGCGAAGTGCTGGCGACCGACATCCGCACCGTTTCGCTTTATGCTGAGCCACACAAGATCGTCGACGCGGACGAGGTCATCGAGAAGCTGGCGACCGTGCTGCCGGATCTCGATGCCAAGAGCGTCTACGGACGGCTTACTTCGAAGTCGCGCTTTCAGTGGCTGCGTCGGCAGCTGACGCCGAAGCAGCAGAGCCAGATCCTGGCGCTTGGGATTCCTGGGATCGGCTTTCGGCCTGAAAAGCGCCGATTTTACCCAGGCGGCGCGACCGCTGCCCACGTAGTCGGTCACGTGAATATCGACAACCGCGGTGTGGCCGGCATGGAGCGATATGTCGACAGCCAGGGTCTTGCTGATCTTGCCGCCGTCGGCATCACCACCGACCAGCCGCTGGAGCCTGTCCGTCTTTCGATCGATCTTCGGGTACAGTCGATTGTCCGCGAAGTCATTTACGGCGCGATCGACAAGTTCAAGGCAATCGGTGCCGGTGCTGTGGTGTTGAACGTCAACACCGGCGAGGTGCTCGCAATGGCGTCCGCACCCGATTATGACCCGAACAATCCTGCCGCTGGGGCGGAAGAAGGATGGCTGAATCGCATGTCGAACGGGACGTTCGAGATGGGGTCGACCTTCAAGTCGTTCACGACCGCAATGGCACTCGATTCTGGCAAAGTGAACATCAATGACAGCTTCGACGCACGGTATCCCATTCGCATCGGTGGCTTCACCATCAAGGATTTCCACGGCAAGGGCCGCTTCCTGACGGTGCCTGAGGTGTTCCAATACTCGTCCAACATCGGAACCGCGAAAATGGCGGACGTTGTGGGGATCGACGGTCACAAGGAATTCCTGACTAAACTTGGGCTCCTGACCAAGATGCGGACGGAACTTCCCGAAGTTGCCCAACCCAGCCAGCCAAGGACGTGGAAGAAAATCAACTCGATCACCATCTCGTTTGGCCACGGCGTTGCTACCACGCCGCTGCAGACGGCGGTGGCCGGCGCGGCTCTCGTCAATGGCGGAAAGCTGATCGACCCGACCTTCCTGCCGCGCACCCGGGAGGAGGCGGATCTGGTGGCTCAACCGGTTTTGAAGCCCACCACCAGCGAATCAATGCGCTACCTGTTTCATTGGAACGGGGTCAAGGGCTCAGGCAAGAATGCCCGCGTTGACGGCTTCAACGTCGGAGGCAAGACCGGTACCGCCGATAAGGTCGTGAATGGCCGCTACGCCCATGACAAGAACTTCAACGCGTTTCTTGCGGCTTTCCCAATCGATGATCCGGAGTATGTGGTCCTGACCTTCATCGACGAGCCTAAGACCGATAAGGGCAACGGAGCGGCTCTTGCGGGCACGTCGGCTGCCCCGATGGCGCATGACATCATCAGTCGCTCGGCCGCCATTCTCGGTGTAAAGCCAAAATTCGGCGATGACGGCTCTGCCCTGCTGGTGTCTTATTGAACGATAACTAATCAGGCGGACGATTCTGAAGGATGTGACATCCGCTTGGAGAAGAAAGTGCGCCGATGAAATTGCGAGAGCTTGCGGGGAGCGACTTCCCGGAGATCAATGATATTCTCTCTGGACCAGCGGGTGCCATCGACGTTGCGGGTGTGACCTCCGATAGCAGGAAGGCCAGCCCAGGCACGCTGTTCTTCGCGCTTTCGGGCGGGAAGGCGGACGGAGCAAGCTTCGTGGCCGATTCCGCAGCTCGCGGAGCGGTGGCAGCCGTGGCAGGGGCTCCCGTGGAAGCCGACATTCCTGTGCTCGTTGTTTCAAATCCGCGACGTTTCCTGGCACTGGCTGCTGCGCGCTGTTTCGGCGCCCAGCCCGATACGGTGGTTGCCGTCACAGGCACGGCAGGCAAGACCTCCGTTGCCTCCTTTACGCGGCAGATTTGGGCGCATGCCGGTCGGGCTGCTGCGCAGATCGGCACGACGGGCGTCATTTCACCCTCGCGCAACGAGTACGGCTCGCTGACCACGCCCGATCCGGTGGCGCTGCAGGCGCTGCTGGCCGATTTGGCGGCAGAAGGTGTCACTCATGCCGCCATGGAAGCATCGAGCCACGGCCTCGACCAGGCGCGTCTTGATGGCGTGAGGCTGGCTGCCGGCGGCTTCACCAATCTCGGTCGCGACCACATGGACTACCACCCGACGGTAGAGAGCTACATGGCGGCCAAGATGAGGCTTTTCAACACGCTGCTGCCGAAGGGAGCTCCTGCCGTGATCTTCTCCGATGACGAATGGTCAGCGCAGGCCGTTCGCGTGGCGCAGTCGTCCGGCCTCGATGTGAAGACCGTCGGGCGCCGCGGCGACTATCTCAGCCTCAAACGCGTCGAGCATTTCCGCCACAAGCAGACAGCCGAAATCCATGTCGGCGACGAGATTTTCGAGGTCGACATACCCTTGGCGGGGGATTTTCAGGTGGCAAACGCGCTTGTTGCCGCCGGCCTTGCCATGTCCACCGGTACGCCGGCGGCTGTCGCGATGGCAGCGCTGGAGAAGCTGCAGGGTGCCTCGGGGCGGCTTGAACTGGTCGGTCAGACCAGGGACGGCGCACTTGCCTATGTAGACTACGCTCATAAGCCGGACGCTCTCGAGAACGTGCTCGCCTCGGTGCGGCCGTTTACCACCGGTCGCGTGGTGGTCGTCTTCGGTTGCGGCGGTGATCGTGACAAGGGCAAGCGCCCCATCATGGGCGAAGTGGCCACGAGGCTCGCCGATGTGGTCATCGTCACCGACGACAATCCTCGGTCCGAGGTTGCCGAGGTGATCCGTTCGGAGATCATGGCGGCTGCTCCCGGTGCAAGGGAAATCGGTGATCGTGCGGAAGCCATCAAGCATGCGGTTGGAATTTTGAAAGCGGGCGATACCTTGATCGTCGCCGGCAAGGGGCATGAAGAGGGACAAACGATCGGCGACCAAGTCATGCCCTTCTCGGATCATGTCGAACTGCGAAAGGCACTGGAGGAGGCGGGATAATGAGCTGGCTGTGGACGACCGAGACGATGGTTTCCGTGATGGAGGGGCGGCCCGTGGGCACGCTGCCGGAGGGTATCACCGGCATCTCGATCGACAGCCGGTCCATCGGTTCTGGCGAAGTCTTCTTCGCCATCAAAGGTGATCGCGTCGACGGACATGATTTTGCCAGCATAGCGGTCGCCAATGGCGCGGCCTTGATCGTCGTTAGCGAGGCGAAGCTGCCGGCCATGGGGCGCCTGACCGTGCCGATGATCGTCGTCGACGACGTTCTGGCGGCGCTAGGTCGTCTTGCTCGTGCCGCGCGTGCGCGTATCGCAGCGAAAATCATCGCCGTTACCGGATCGGTCGGAAAAACCACAACCAAGGAGATGCTGCGCCATGTTCTGGCGCCGTCGGGTACGGTTCATGCCGCCGTTGCATCCTTCAACAACCACTGGGGTGTGCCGCTCACGCTCGCGCGCATGCCGGCCGACACCCAGTTCGGTGTCTTCGAGATCGGCATGAATCACCCCGACGAGATCCGCCCGCTGGTCAAGATGGTCCGGCCGCATCTCGCGATTATCACGACTGTTGCCGCCGCTCATCTCGGCCATTTCAGCAGTGTCGAAGAAATTGCTGCTGCCAAGGCGGAGATCTTCGAGGGTGTGGAGTCCGGCGGAGCGGCGGTTCTTAACCGTGACAACCCCCACTTCGCTTTTCTGGAAGAGCGAGCGCAGGAAGCCGGTATCGAGCGCATCTACAGCTTCGGCCAGCACGCCAAGGCCGATTTTCGGCTTGCCGATTTTGAAGGCAATGGCCACGGCTCCACCATCTGGGCGACGTTGAGTGGTGAGACGGTCGAGGTGCATATCGGCTCGCCCGGCCGCCACATCGCCGAAAATGCCATGGCTGCACTTGGCGCCTGCCTTCTCGCCGGAGCCGATCTGCAGAAGGCTGCGAAAGCGCTGGCTGATCTTCGGCCGGTGAAGGGGCGAGGGGAGCAGCATCGGCTAGGTATCGGCGAGGGTTTCCTCACGCTGATCGACGAGAGCTATAATGCCAATCCAGCATCCATGCGGGCGGCGATCGCGCTGTTGGCAGCCACCGATCCGGAAGCATCGGGCCGGCGGATCGCCATTCTTGGCGATATGCTGGAGATGGGCGAGTTCTCATCGAAAGTTCACGAGGAACTGGCAGGGCCCATTCTTGCCGGTGGCATCGAGCATGTTTGGCTGGCGGGGCCGGAGATGGCGGCGCTGCGCGACGCACTACCCGACAGTGTTCACGTGGAGTATCGCGCGACCACGGAAGAACTGCTCCCATTTGTCACGCGTGCTGTTATGCCAGGTGACGTCGTGATGGTAAAATCCTCGCTTGGCCTTGGCTTCGGCAAGATTGTTGCAGCCCTTATTGACAATTACCCGGCAGTTTCCCACACGGACCGCCAATCCTAACACGGCTTCTAGAAAGGCCCACGAATGCTAATCTGGCTAGTGGAACTGGCGGACCAACTGCAATTCTTCAACCTCTTCCGGTACATAACGTTCCGCACAGGTGCTGCATTGTTCACCTCTGCGCTGATCGTCTTCCTGTTTGGGCCGAAGATAATCGCGTCGCTGCGCGTGCGGCAGGGCAAAGGCCAGCCGATCCGGGCGGACGGCCCCCAGACACACTTCAAGAAGGCCGGTACGCCCACCATGGGCGGACTGATGATCCTTGCCGGCATCGTCGGCGGATCTCTACTTTGGGCCGATCTTTCCAATGTCTATGTGGTCGCGACGCTCCTGGTGACGCTTGGTTTCGGGGCAATCGGCTTCTATGACGATTACCTCAAGGTGACGAAGCAGACGGACAAGGGCTTTTCCGGCAAGGCTCGTCTAGGCATCGAGTTCCTGATTGCAGCAATCGCCGTCTACTTCATGATGCGGGTGGCACTATCCACCGGCCAGTCCAGCAATCCCACTCTTGGGTCTTCGATCGCCTTCCCTTTCTTCAAGGATTTCTTCATCAACCTAGGCGTCTTCTTCGTGCTTTTTGGCGCCTTCGTGATCGTGGGAGCGGGCAACGCAGTTAATTTGACCGATGGCCTTGATGGCCTTGCCATCGTGCCAGTGATGATCGCTGCGGCATCTTTTGGTGTCATCGCCTACCTCGTCGGGAATGGCGTCTTTTCCAACTACCTGCAGATCAACTTTGTGCCGGGAACCGGAGAGCTTGCCGTCATCCTCGGCGCAGTCATTGGAGCAGGTCTGGGTTTTCTGTGGTTCAACGCACCGCCAGCCGCAATCTTCATGGGGGACACGGGCTCACTCGCACTGGGAGGCCTGATCGGCTCGGTCGCGGTCGCAACGAAGCATGAAATTGTCATGATCATCATCGGCGGGCTGTTCGTGATGGAAACGCTTTCGGTGATCATCCAGGTGGGCTTCTTCAAGCTCACCGGCCGTCGCGTTTTCCTTATGGCGCCAATCCACCACCATTTCGAGAAGCTGGGCTGGACCGAAAGCCAGGTCGTGGTGCGTTTCTGGATCATCGCGGTGGGACTTGCTCTGCTTGGGCTTTCCACCCTCAAGCTGCGTTGATCCCATGATTCCGGTCACCACATTTGCCGGTAAACATGTCGCTCTTTTCGGGCTTGGTGGATCGGGGCTTGCCACGGCGCAGGCCCTGGTTGCCGGCGGCGCGAAGGTGTCTGCCTGGGACGACAATCCCGACAGCGTTGCCAAGGCTGCGGTTGCTGGCATCCCCACCGTCGATCTGCACGCCGTCGATTGGGATGCACAGGCGGCCTTCGTGTTGTCGCCCGGTGTGCCGCTGACGCATCCCAAGCCGCACTGGACTGTCGATCTCGCACGCAGTGCTGGTGTCGAGATCATTGGCGATGTGGAGCTTTTCGTTCGCGAACGGCGGGCGCATGCGCCGGACTGTCCGTTCATAGCGATCACCGGAACCAACGGGAAATCCACCACTACCGCGTTGATCGCGCACATCCTCAGACAAAGCGGTCGCGACACGCAACTGGGTGGCAATATCGGTACTGCGGTGCTGACGCTCGACCCGCCGAAAGCCGAGCGCTACTTCGTCGTCGAATGCTCATCCTATCAGATCGATCTTGCGCCCACGCTCGATCCCTCGGTCGGCATCCTGCTCAACCTCACACCTGACCATCTTGATCGCCACGGCACGATGCAGCACTACGCCGAGATCAAGGAGCGCCTCGCCGCCGGAAGCCGAACCGCCGTCGTCGGGACCGATGACAGCTTCTCCTCCCTGATTGCGGACCGCATTGAGCGAGCAGGGGTCAAGGTACGGCGGATTTCGAAGCGGAGCTTTGTCGCAGACGGCATCTACGCAGATGGTACATGCCTCTATGAAAGCGGCGGTGGTGCCAGCTCGCTGTTGGGTGAGCTGTCCGGCATCGACACGCTGAAAGGCAGCCACAACGCGCAGAACGCCGCGGCGGCAATCGCGGCTTGTCTTGCGGTTGGCGTCGATGCGGATGAGATCCGGCAGGGGCTGCAAACCTTCCCCGGTCTCAAGCACCGGATGCAACCAGTGGGCCGGCGCGGTGAAACTGTGTTTGTCAACGACTCCAAAGCTACGAATGCAGAGGCAGCAGCACCGGCTCTCTCGAGCTATGAGCGGATCTACTGGATTGCGGGAGGGCTTCCAAAGGAGGGCGGCATCGCAAGCCTCGCACCACTCTTCTCCCATATCGTGAAGGCTTATCTGATCGGAGAAGCTGCGCCGGCTTTCGCGGCGACACTGGGTGAAACGGTGCCTTACGAGATCTCAGGCACTTTGGAGCAAGCGGTTGCCCATGCAGCGGCCGACGCGGCCACTGATGGCCAAGCCGCTGCCGTTATGCTGTCTCCCGCATGTGCCAGTTTCGATCAGTACAAGAACTTTGAGGTCCGCGGAGACGCCTTCGTTGGGCATGTTGCTGCGCTCGATGGTGTTGCAATGTTGGTCGAGACGAACAAGGAGAGCTGACTATGGTAAGCCGCGCTGACCGTGGGCCGCTGGCAGAATGGTTCTGGACGATCGATCGCTTCTTTCTGGCGGCCTTTGTCCTGTTGATGGGGATTGGCTTCATGCTGTCCTTCGCTGCCTCGCCGCCGGTTGCCGAACGGCTCGGTCTCGACAGCTTCCATTTCGTCGAGCGGCACGCGATCTTCGTGGTGCCTTCGCTGATGGTGATGATCGGCCTGTCCTTTCTCACGCCGCGCCAGGTCAGACGCACCGCAGTTATCCTTCTTGCTGTCTCGCTGCTGATGATGGTCGTAGCGCTGTTTTTCGGCGTCGAGGTGAAGGGTTCGCGGCGCTGGGTTTCGATCGGTAGCTTCTCGATTCAGCCGTCAGAGTTCATGAAACCGGCCTTCGTCGTGGTCTGTGCCTGGCTGTTTGCCGAGCATGCGCGTCAGCCGGAAATCCCGGGCAATCTGTTTGCCATAATCCTGTTCGGTATCGTCGGTGCGCTTCTGGTGGCACAGCCGGATCTCGGCCAGACCATCCTGACCTCGGTGGTCTGGGGCGGCATGTTCTTCATGGCGGGAATGCCGTGGCTTTGGATCCTGGTGCTTGGCGCGCTGGGCGTCGGCGGCTTTGCCTCCGCTTACTACATGCTGCCGCACGTGGCTGGCCGTATCGACAGGTTTGTCACCGGCGAGGGTGACACGTTTCAGGTCGATACCGCCCGTGAGGCGATCATCCGTGGTGACTGGTTTGGCAAAGGACCGGGTGAGGGCATTATCAAGCGCATTATCCCCGACAGCCATACCGACTTCATCTTTTCCGTAGCTGCGGAAGAATTCGGCATCCTGTTTTGTATGGTGCTGGTGGCAATCTTCGCGTTCATCGTGCTGCGTGGTCTGAGCCATGCCTTCAAGGAGCGCAACGACTTCAGCCGCTTTGCTGTTGCCGGTCTCGTCCTGCAGCTTGGTATCCAGTCAATGATCAATGTCGGCGTCAACCTTGAGCTCCTTCCGGCAAAGGGGATGACATTGCCGCTGATTTCCTACGGCGGTTCGTCCATGATCGCAGTCTGCGTCACCGCCGGCTTTATCCTTGCGCTCACCCGACATCGCCCGGAAAAGCGGGCGCAGGAACGCAGCCTCTTCCGCGTCGCCTCCGGCGTCCCGGCGGAGTAGCACCATGGGGAAGGGCACCATCTTTCTTGCTGCCGGCGGTACTGGCGGCCATCTGTTTCCCGCAGAAGCGCTTGGCCATGAACTACAATCGCGTGGCTATTCAGTTCACCTCGTCACCGACAGCCGTGCGGAACGGTTCGCCGGCACGTTCCCGGCCAATGAAGTTCACGTCGTTCCGTCTGCCACCTTCGGGTCGAAAAACCCGGTCGGGCTTCTGATGACAGGGTGGAAGCTTTGGAGCGGGCTCCGTACCGCCCGACGATTGATCGCGCGCCTGAAGCCCATCGCAGTGGTGGGCTTCGGCGGCTATCCGACGGTGCCGCCCCTGCTGGCATCCACGTCGATGGGCGTACCCTCGATCATCCACGAACAGAATGCGGTTATGGGGCGGGCTAACAAGGCGCTCGCCGGCCGCGTGCAGGCAATCGCAGGCGGCTTCCTGCCGGAGAGTAGCGGAACGCATGCGGGGAAGACGGTCATCACCGGAAACCCGGTGCGACCGGATGTGCTTGAGGCGGCCAAGACCATTTACCGTCCTTCGACAGGATCCCAGGAATTCCGGCTCCTGGTGTTTGGCGGCAGCCAGGGAGCGCAGTTCTTCTCTAAAGCCGTCCCTGCTGCGGTCGCTCTGCTCGAGCCGGCTGATCGCGCTCGTCTCAATGTCACACAGCAGGCGCGTACGGATGATTCGGAGACGGTCACCGAGGCCTATCGCACCATGGGCGTGCCGGCAGAAGTCTCACCCTTCTTCGGTGATATGGCCGAACGCCTCGCTGCGGCCCATCTCGTCATTTGCCGCTCCGGTGCCTCAACCGTCTCGGAGCTTGCGGTGATCGGCCGTCCTTCGCTTCTGGTACCTTATCCTCATGCGCTGGATCACGACCAGGCCGCGAACGCTGCAGCACTCGTGAACAAGGGCGGGGCGGAGGTGACGGCACAGTCGGAACTTTCACCAGAGCGCTTGGCGCAGCTGATCTCGGCTGCGATGAAGGAGCCGGAACGCCTGCAGGCAATGGCAACGGCCGCGAAACAGACTGGTCGTCCGGACGCTGCAGCCTTGCTCGCTGACCTGGTTGTGTCTATTTCCGCGGGTCAGTCGGTACAGGAATACAGAGGAGCACATCCATGAAGATGCCGAAAGCCATCGGGCTCGTTCATTTCATCGGCATCGGCGGGATCGGCATGAGCGGCATTGCCGAGGTGCTGCATAATCTCGGCCATCGGGTGCAGGGCTCGGACCAGTCCGACGGCGCCAACGTCCAGCGCCTGCGTGAAAAGGGCATTCCCGTATTTGTTGGTCACGTAGCAGACAACCTTGGTGATGCCGAAGTCGTTGTCGTCTCGACTGCGATCAAGAAGGATAATCCGGAACTGGTTGCGGCGCGCGAAAAGTCGCTGCCTATCGTGCGTCGAGCGGAAATGCTGGCGGAGCTGATGCGTTTCCGCAATGCGATTGCCATCGGCGGCACGCATGGCAAGACGACCACCACTTCGATGGTTGCCACACTTCTGGAGGCCGGCGGACTCGATCCGACTGTCATCAATGGCGGTATCATCAATGCCTACGGAACGAATGCCCGAATGGGGGCAGGCGAGTGGATGGTCGTCGAGGCTGACGAATCGGACGGCACGTTCCTCAAGCTTCCCGCTGACGTGGCCGTCGTCACCAATATCGATCCGGAACATCTCGACCACTACGGCAGCTTCGACGCCGTGCGCGCAGCATTCCGCCAATTCGTCGAAAACGTCCCGTTCTACGGCTTCGGCGTGCTTTGCATCGACCATCCGGAGGTGCAGGCGCTGGTTGGCCGGATCGAAGATCGCAAGATCGTCACCTATGGCGAAAATCCGCAGGCGGATGCGCGCTTCTTCAATGTCCGGATGGAAGGTACAAAGGCGATCTTCGACGTCGAAATCCGCCGGCGTCGGACCGGACGCGTCTATGAGTTCAAGGACCTGGCGTTGCCGATGCCAGGCCGCCACAACATCTCGAATGCGACGGCAGCGATCGCCGTCGCCAACCGGCTGGGGATATCTGAAGACGACATTCGCAAGGGGCTTGCCGCCTTTGGTGGCGTAAAGCGGCGCTTCACGCTGACTGGCACCTGGAACGGCGTCTCCGTCTTCGACGATTACGGACATCATCCAGTGGAGATCAAGGCGGTGCTGAAGGCTGCTCGTGAGGCGTGCTCCGGGCGCATCATTGCAATCCACCAACCGCACCGCTTTTCGCGGCTTTCCAGCCTCTTCAATGACTTCTCAACCTGCTTCAACGATGCCGACAGCATCCTGCTTGCCCCGGTTTACGCGGCTGGCGAGGAGCCGATCGATGGCATCAACTCCGAAGCTCTGGTGGCCCAGATTCGCGCCGGAGGCCATCGGGATGCACGCTTCATCAACAGACCTTCCGAGCTGGCGCCGATCGTCGCAGGCCTTGCGAAGCCTGGTGATTTCGTGATCCTTCTGGGGGCTGGCAATATTACCCAATGGGCAGCGGTGTTGCCGAAGGAATTGGAAAGCGCGTCGGGACAGCAAGCATGAAACAGGTGAACGGGGAAAAACTGCTGGCGTCGCTTGGGGAGGGCGTCAAGGGGCTGCGCGGGCGGCTGACGCCGGACGCGCCGATGGATCGCGTGACCTGGTTTCAAGCCGGTGGGCTCGCCGAGCTCATGTTTCAACCCCACGACGTCGATGACCTCGTCGCATTCCTGAAGATCTTGCCGGAGGATGTTCCGCTCACCGTCGTCGGGGTGGGTTCAAACCTGCTCGTCCGCGATGGCGGCATTCCGGGGGTTGTGCTGCGGCTGTCCGCCAAGGGATTTGGACAGGTCGATCGCGTCGGGGAGCACCGGATCCAGGCGGGCGCTATCTGCCCTGACAAGCACGTCGCAGCCATGGCGATGGACAACGATATCGGTGGGTTTGCCTTTTACTACGGCATTCCCGGCTCCATCGGTGGTGCTTTGCGCATGAATGCCGGCGCGAACGGCACCGAAACGGTCGATCGTCTCATTGAGGTTCATGCGGTGGATCGTAGCGGAAAGCGACATGTGCTCAGCAAGGCCAACATGGGCTACAGCTATCGGCACTCGAGTGCGCCGGCCGACCTGATCTTCACCCATGCGATTTTTGAAGGATATGCTGACGAGCGTGCCAAGATCCGTCAGGAGATGGACGCCGTTCGCCAGCATCGCGAGACTGTCCAGCCGGTCAAGGAAAAGACCGGCGGCTCGACCTTCAAGAACCCAGAAGGCCACTCCGCCTGGAAGCTGATCGATGAGGCCGGCTGCCGTGGGCTGGTTTGTGGCGGCGCCCAGATGTCGTCGCTCCACTGCAACTTCATGATCAATACTGGCCATGCCAGCGGTTATGATCTGGAGTATCTGGGGGAGATGGTGCGCCAGCGAGTTTTCGAAAACGCGGGAATCAAGCTGCAGTGGGAGATCAAGCGGCTTGGTATATTCATGCCGGGGCGCGAGGTCCGTCCTTTTCACGGCGTGACAACAGACTAGCCGTCTCCACCATTGTCGTCCTAGAAAAGGTTGCCATCACAGCGGGTTGGCGGCCTTTTTTGTTGTGCTGAATCAAGTGCAGAAGGCTCTGCTGCCTATTTGAATTATCAGCACAATCTGGCGCGAGTTAACGAAAGTAAACGGTTCATTAACCATATGGCGTCAGTATGAAGCCAGCAAAGGTGCATGGCCATCGGTGGGCCAGCCTGGCGCAAGCAAACTGTGGCATGGATGCGTTCTTTTTCCGGAGGTCGTCGATGAGTGGCAAGCATGTGGCTGTTCTGATGGGGGGATTTTCCTCCGAGCGGCCCGTCAGCCTGTCTTCTGGAAATGCCTGCGCCGTCGCTCTCAAGGCGGAAGGCTATCAAGTCACTGTAGTCGACGTTGATCGCAATATCGCTGCTGTGTTGTCCGACCTTCGCCCAGACGTCGCTTTCAATGCTTTGCATGGCCCGTACGGCGAGGACGGCACGATTCAAGGCGTGCTTGAGTATCTGCAGATTCCCTACACGCATTCCGGTGTTCTGGCCTCCGCCCTGTCGATGGATAAGGGTCAGGCGAAGCATGTGGCCAAAGCTGCCGGGATCCCGGTCGCGGAAGCACGGGTGATGAGTCGCTTCGATATCGGCAATCGGCATCCCATCGAGCCGCCTTATGTAGTGAAGCCAGTGCGCGAAGGTTCTTCCTTCGGCGTGGTGATCGTTCAGCAGGATCAGTCGCATCCGCCGCAGATTCTGGCCTCGGATGAATGGCATTATGGCGACGAGGTTATGGTCGAGCGCTACATCGGTGGTCGCGACCTGACCTGCGCGGTCATGGGCGATCAGGTTCTCGACATCATCGAGATCGTGCCGCTCGGCCATGGCTTCTATAACTACGATGCCAAGTACGTTGCGGGTGGCTCCAGGCATATCCTGCCGGCGGAAATTTCACCGGATGTTTACCAAAACATCCAATCCTACGCACTTAAGGCGCACCAAGCGATGGGCTGCCGCGGCGTGAGTCGTTCCGACTTCCGCTACGACGATCGCTTCACCGAAAACGGCGAAATCATCTGGCTGGAGGTCAACACTCAGCCAGGGATGACCCCGACCTCGCTGGTGCCCGAGATGGCGGCTCATGCCGGATATTCATTCGGTGGGCTTGTTCGTTGGATGGTGGAGGACGCATCGTGTCTGCGTTGAGCGGCAAAATTTCCGGCAGATCGGCTCGCGCTGCGGCGGGTTTGTATGCGGGTGCCGATGACCGTCGCGTGCTGCCGCGGCCGCTGCGCCGGGTCGTCCGGTTTGCGGTGAGTCTTGCAACCGGCCGCATCTACATTCCGCGTCATGTCGGAACAGTTTCCACCTTCGGCTTTCTCGCCGCTGTCGGCCTCTACGGGATGTCGGTCGGCGGTCATACTGAAGTGGTTGCCCAGTCGGTAACCGCGTCGGCTGGCTTTGCCATCGAAGATGTTCGGGTGTCCGGCAATGATCAGACATCCGAAATCGACATCCTGCAGCTTCTCGGCCTTGATGGCACTACGTCGCTCGTTGCTCTCGATATCGAGGCGGCTCGCAAGAAGCTCGTTCAGCTTCCTTGGGTGGAATATGCGGAAGTCCGCAAGGTATACCCGAAGACGATCGAGGTCATGCTTCGGGAGCGGCAGGCGTTTGGGATTTGGCAGCATGGCGACGAGCTGTCGCTGATCGAGCGCGACGGCAAGATCATTGCACCGCTGCGCGACAGCAAGTTCGCCACCCTGCCGCTCTTTGTAGGGCGTGATGCCGAGACCGCTGCAGCTTCGTTCGAGCGGGAGCTTGCCGGCTGGCCGGAGCTCAAGAACCGCGTCCGTGCCTATGTCCGGATTGCCGGCCGTCGCTGGGATCTGCATCTCGATACCGGGGTCGTCCTCAAGCTTCCCGAGCAAAATGTCCACAAGGCGCTTGCAGTCCTGTCTCGCTTCGAGGCGGAGCAGGGTGTCCTGGATCGAGATATCGCTGCCATCGATCTTCGTCTTGAAGACCGTACCACGGTGCAGCTGACGGGCGGGGCGATGGATCGTCGCAAGGAAGCTCTGGAAGCGCGCACCAAGGCTCTCAAGAAGGCGGGAGTGGCGTCATGAGCCTGTTCGGTTCCTCCGATTTCCTGCCTCGCCTGAAGCCGCTGTCCTCCAAGCGTAGCCATGTTGTATCCGTTCTCGATGTAGGTTCGACCAAGGTCGTCTGCATGATCGGTCGCCTGACGCCGCGCCAGGAAAGCCTGGTCCTGCCGGGTCGTACGCACAATATCGAGATCATCGGCATCGGCCATCAGCGCTCGCGGGGTGTAAAATCCGGCGTGATCGCCGACCTCGATGCGGCAGAAAGTGTGGTGCGGCTGGCCGTCGACGCAGCCGAGCGCATGGCGGGCATTACCGTCGATAGCCTGATCGTCAATATTTCCGCTGGCCGGTTGGCAAGTGACGTCTACACTGCCACCATCGATCTCGGTGGCCAAGAGGTTCAGGGGGCTGATCTTCGCAAGGTCTTGATCTCTGCCAGCCAGCAGTCGCAGCGTCAGGACCGCGCCATCCTCCATTCTCTAGCGACCGGCTACTCACTTGATGGCGAGCGCGGCATCCGCGATCCGCTTGGCATGTTCGGCGACGTGCTGGGTGTCGACATGCATGTGGTGACCGCAGAACGGGCGATGCTCAAGAATATCGAACTCTGCGTCAATCGCGCCCATCTTTCGGTCGAGGGTATGGTTGCCACGCCTTATGCCAGCGGTCTCTCCGCCCTTGTCGACGATGAGGTCGAACTCGGTTGTGCGGCAATCGATATGGGCGGCGGCACCACAACGATCTCCGTCTTTGCCGAAGGCAAACTGGTTCATACCGATGCGATCGGGCTTGGCGGGCATCACGTCACCACCGATCTCGCACGCGGTCTTTCCACGCGCATTGATGACGCCGAGCGCCTCAAGGTCGTCCATGGCTCCGCGCTTCCCAACAGCGCAGATGAGCGTGAGCTCATCTCAATTCCGCCGATCGGCGAGGATGATCGTGACCAGCCGACACAGGTGCCTCGCGCGCTCGTGACGCGCATCGTGCGGGCGCGCATCGAGGAAACGCTGGAGCTGATTCGCGACCGAATCCAGGCCTCGGGCTTCAGTCCGGTCGTCGGAAAGCGGGTCGTCTTGACCGGTGGCGCCAGCCAGCTGACGGGTCTGCCGGAAACGGCGAGGCGCATCCTTGCGCGCAATGTCCGGATCGGGCGCCCCATGGGTGTTTCCGGGCTGCCTGTCGCTGCAAAGGGGCCGGCATTTTCGACCGCGGTTGGGTTGATGATCTACCCGCAGGTCGCGGACATGGAAACGCATGCGTCGCAGGGCGGCCTGATCGCCTCCCTCGGCAATGGCAACGGCAGATTGTCCCGCATGGGCCAGTGGCTGAAGGAAAGTTTTTGACCAACCGCTCTTAGGGGCGGCGTCTGAAGAAGTTGCGACAAATCGGCCGGCGGCGATGCGGCCAAAGTGAGAAGGAACGGGTACAATGACTATCAAGCTGCAAAAGCCCGATATCACCGAGCTGAAGCCACGGATCACCGTCTTCGGCGTCGGTGGCGGCGGCGGAAACGCGGTCAACAACATGATTTCGGCCGGGCTGGAGGGCGTCGACTTCGTCGTTGCCAACACCGATGCCCAGGCCCTGACGATGACCAAGGCCGAACGCATCATCCAGATGGGCGCTCAGGTTACCGAAGGTCTCGGCGCCGGTTCGCAGCCGGAAGTCGGCCGCGCCGCAGCTGAAGAGTGCCTCGACGAGATTGTCGACCACCTGAACGGCACGCATATGTGCTTTGTCACTGCCGGCATGGGCGGCGGTACGGGCACGGGCGCGGCTCCGGTTGTTGCACAGGCGGCCCGCAACAAGGGCATCCTGACCGTTGGGGTCGTGACCAAGCCGTTCCACTTCGAAGGCCAGCGCCGCATGCGCCTTGCGGAGTCCGGCATCCAGGAACTGCAGAAGTCGGTCGATACGCTGATCGTCATCCCGAACCAGAACCTCTTCCGCATCGCCAACGACAAGACAACCTTCGCCGACGCCTTCGCGATGGCCGACCAGGTGCTGTACTCCGGCGTTGCCTGCATCACGGACCTGATGGTCAAGGAGGGCCTCATCAACCTCGACTTTGCCGACGTTCGCTCGGTAATGCGCGAGATGGGCCGTGCGATGATGGGCACCGGCGAGGCTTCGGGCCCGGGCCGTGCAATGCAGGCTGCGGAAGCCGCGATCGCCAACCCGCTGCTCGCCGAAACGTCGATGAAGGGCGCACAGGGCCTCCTGATCTCCATCACCGGTGGTCGCGACCTGACCCTCTTCGAAGTCGACGAAGCGGCAACCCGCATCCGCGAGGAAGTCGATCCAGACGCGAACATCATTCTCGGTGCCACCTTCGACGAAGCTTTGGAAGGCCTGATCCGCGTTTCGGTCGTCGCGACTGGCATCGACCGCAGCGCGCATTTCGGCGACAACCGCGGCTTTGAAACGAATGCCGCTCCGGCACGGCCGATCATCCGTCCTGCAGCGGCCATTGCTACGGCGCCTGCCCCAGTGCAGGCCGCGCCGGTCATGCAGGCTCCAAAGGTTGCCGATCCGATTGCCGATACCATCCGGCAGGCGGAAGCCGAAATGGAACGCGAGCTGGCAATCGCCGAGGCTCCGCGCCCGGTTGCTCCACAGCCCGTCGCTCCACAGCCGGTCGCTCAGCAGTCGGAGCCCGAGTTCCGCCCGCAGAGCCGCATCTTTGCTGCCGCTCCGGCCGAAGCTCCAGTTCTGCGCGCTGCCGCAGCACCCCAGATGCAGGCCCAGCCGGCACCGATGATGCAGGCCGCACCGCGCGTCATGCAGCCACAAGCTCCT
The DNA here is from genome assembly GCA_023399635.1 of Pseudomonadota bacterium. GTDB lineage: Bacteria > Pseudomonadota > Alphaproteobacteria > Rhizobiales > Rhizobiaceae > Neorhizobium. The sequence continues at coordinate 7,490 of JAEWOP010000118.1, read as the reverse complement.
GCTCCTGTGATGCGCGAAACGGTCGAGCCTGTGCGCATGCCGCGTGTGGAGGATTTCCCGCCGGTGGTGAAGGCTGAGATGGATCACCGCGCCCATCAGGTCGCGCATGTCCAGGAAGAGCGTGGCCCGATGGGTCTGCTCAAGCGCATCACCAACTCGCTGGGTCGGCGCGAAGACGAAGATCAGGGGATGGCTGAAGTCGCTGCACCGGCACCGGCTGCCGCTCCCCAGCAGCGTCGTCCGCTTTCGGCTGAGGCAAGCATGTATGCGCCACGCCGCGGCCAACTCGACGATCAGGGTCGCGCTGTTCCCCAGGCAAGCGCCCATCACGAAGATGATCAGCTCGAAATCCCGGCGTTCCTGCGCCGCCAGCAGAACTGATCTCTTTCGGAATCCCGCACTGCAGAAGGGCTCGGATCACCTGATCCGGGCCCCTTTTTGTCGTCTCTAGGAGCAATGAATTCGCGAATGAATCCCGAAGGTTAATAACGTAACAATGCGAAAGAAACAGTGATTTCCAAAGTCCTCCGCGCATGCGTATGTAGTACTGGAACAATACCGGCCGCAAAATGCGCCGTATGAGTGACCCCTGTCGTCGGGCAGTGGATGTAAAAGGCAAAAAGAATGACCATCGGACTTCTCGGGTTCCAGACCAGCATTGCAGCTCCTGTCACTTTGGCGGGAACGGGCGTGCATTCGGGAGCGCCGGTGACGCTGACCTTCCAGCCTGCGGATGCAGGTACCGGTATTGTGTTCAGCCGAACTTTCCCAGACGGGAAATCAGTCGAATATCGCGCTGTGTCCTCGCAGGTCGGTCCCACGGACCTTTGCACCATTCTCGGTACTTCGCCTGCGAACTGGATCGCGACGATCGAACATGTCATGGCGGCACTTTACGCGCTGGGGATCGACAACGTGGTTGTCGAAGTCGATGCCGGCGAGATGCCGATCATGGACGGCAGCTCCTTTGCCTTCATCGAGGCTATCGAGCAGGTCGGGATCGTCAACCTGGGCGTCAAGCGCCGTTATATCCGCGTGGTGAAGCCGGTGCGGATCGATTCGGGCGCTTCATGGTCGGAGTTTCGTCCCTATGACGGCACCCGCTTCGAAGTGGAAATCGATTTCTCGACGCCGCTCATCGGGCGCCAGAGCTGGAAGGGTGACCTAACAGCGGCTGCCTTCAAAGAAGAGCTTTCCCGTGCCCGGACCTTTGGCTTCATGCGCGATGTCGAGCGGCTTTGGGCAGCCGGGTTTGCGCTTGGGTCCTCGCTTGAGAATTCCGTCGTCATCTCCGACGACGACACCGTCGTGAACGTCGAGGGTCTGCGGTACAAGGACGAGTTCGTCCGCCACAAGACGCTCGATGCTGTTGGTGACCTTGCACTTGCCGGAGCACAATTCATCGGCTGCTACCGCTCCTATCGCGGCGGTCACAAGATGAATGCCAACGCGCTGAAGGCATTGCTGAATGATCCGACGGCTTACGAAATTGTCGAGGCGCCCGTGCGGAGCCACCGCGTGCGCGCCGGCGAGTTTGTTGCGGTACAAGCGCCGGAGTTGTCTGCCTGGTTTGCTTGATTTTTTGTCTTCCAGTCCAACTGGCCGCTCCTTGGGAGCGGCCTTTTCTTTTGTGGCGAAGTGAAAACTCCTGATTTGTCTCACAAAGGACTTGGGCCTGAGAAGAATGTGCCACAAAATTGCGTTAATGCGCCCGCATTGCGTTGCTCTCCAACCGCTTGTAAGGCTAGAAGGCCAGCTAGAGTAGCGGCACTTGTACGCGTGATGATCAGGAACCATCGAATGGCTTATGCGAAGTCTGATGTGATGAAAAGAACGGCGAGATTTGCATTGGTATCGCTTACGATGGCGCTTGCCGGTGCTGGCGTGACCGCTTGCCAGTCCGACAAGGACATCGACATCACCAAGCTCGGCTTCGAGAATGAGCCGCCGGAGATGCTCTACAACCAGGGACTGGCCAACATGAAGGCCGGCAACATCGCAGAAGCGTCGCGCAAGTTCGATTCGATCGACCGCCAGCATCCGTTCACCGAATGGGGCCGTAAGGGTCTCGTGATGAGCACCTTCAGCAAGTACCGACTCGGCCGCAACGAAGACGCGATCGCGACGGGCAATCGCTACCTCAAGCAATACCCCAATTCCGAAGATTCTGCCTATGTGCAGTATCTCGTCGGCCTATCCTATTCCAAGCAGATTGCCGACGTGACGCAGGATCAGAAGGCTGCGGCACAGACGATCGATGCCATGTCGCGGGTTATTAACGAATATCCGGACTCTGAGTATGTAGAGGACGCGCAGGCGAAGATCCGCTTTGCTCGCGACCAGTTGGCAGGCAAGGAAATGCAGGTCGGCCGCTACTATCTGGAGCGCAAGGAGTATCTTGCAGCCATCAAACGCTTCCGTGTCGTGGTCGAGGAATATTCCAACACCAATCAGGTGGAAGAGGCGCTCGCGCGTCTTGTGGAAGCCTATTACTCCATGGGTATTGTCGAGGAAGCGCAGACGGCAGCTGCAATCCTCGGACGCAACTATCCAGACAGCCAGTGGTACGCAGATTCCTATAAGCTGCTGCAGACCGGTGGCGTCGAACCACGGGAAAATCGCGGCTCCTGGATCTCCCGCGCCGGGGCCAAGCTCATCGGCGCCTGATCCATGCTCGTCCAGCTTTCGATCCGCGATATCGTCCTGATCGAGCGGCTGGATCTCGATTTCGAGGCCGGCCTATCCGTTCTGACGGGCGAAACGGGAGCGGGGAAGTCTATTCTCCTGGACAGCCTGTCGCTTGCGCTTGGCGGACGTGGCGATGGAGGTCTTGTTCGGCACGGCGAAGACAAGGGGCAGGTGACGGCGGTTTTTGACGTCGCCAACCAGCATCCTGCCCGCCAGATGCTTCGTGATAACGGCATCGACGATGACGGCGACCTGATCTTCCGCCGCATCCAGTCTGCCGATGGTCGGACCCGCGCCTCCATCAACGACCAAGCAGTCAGCGTCCAACTGATGCGGCAGATCGGCCAGTTCCTGGTGGAGATCCACGGGCAGCATGACGACCGGGCGCTGACAGATACGAATACTCACCGCGCCTTGCTTGATGCCTTCGCGGGCCTGACGGAGGAGGTGCAGCAGGTCGGTGTTTTCTACCGCGGCTGGAAGGACGCCGAGCGTGCTTTCAAGGCCCATCGCGCGAAGGTCGATGCGGCTGCTCGTGAAGCCGATTATATCCGCGCCTCCGTTGAGGAGCTTGAAGGGCTCAGTCCCCGCGATGGCGAGGAAGAGGAACTGGCAGAGCAGCGTTCCCGGATGCAGAAGTCGGAACGCATCGCCGGAGACATCTCCGAAGCTTCCGATTTCCTGAACGGCAATGCCTCGCCCGTGCCCCTGATCGCCTCCATGGTGCGCCGGCTGGAGCGCAAGAGCCATGAAGCGCCGGGTCTTCTGGAGGAAACGGTGGAACTGCTTGATGCAGCCCTCAACAGCCTTTCCAATGCGCAGATGGAGGTCGAGGCGGCGCTGCGCAAAACCGAGTTCGATCCACGCGAGCTGGAGCGGGTCGAGGAGCGGCTGTTTGCCCTTCGCGCTGCTGGACGGAAATACTCCGTCGCGGTCGCCGATCTTCCAGCATTGGCGCAGAAGATGGTCGCCGATCTTGCCGATCTGGATGCCGGCGAGGAGAAGCTTGGCTTGCTGGAGCAGCAGACTTTGGCTGCCAAGGCACAATATGATCAGGCGGCAGCGGCGCTTTCGGAGAAGCGCCAGCATGGCGCCGAGGGCCTGGCTGAGGCTGTCATGGCCGAGCTCCCGGCGCTCAAGCTGGAGCGCGCGCGCTTCATGGTTCAGGTGACGAGCGATGGCGAGGCGGCGACGGCCGAAGGTATCGACATCGTCGAGTTCCATGTCCAGACCAATCCCGGCACGCGGCCCGGGCCGATCATGAAGGTCGCATCCGGCGGCGAACTTTCGCGTTTCCTGCTGGCCCTGAAGGTCGCGCTTGCCGACCGCGGCTCGGCGCCCACGCTGGTCTTCGACGAGATAGACACGGGCGTCGGCGGTGCCGTTGCCGATGCCATTGGACAACGCCTGAAGCGGCTGTCGGACAAGGTACAGGTTCTGTCTGTCACCCATGCGCCGCAGGTCGCCGCGCGTGCGGCCACCCATCTGCTGATCTCCAAGGGACCGGCGGGCGAGGGGTCGGACAAGATCGCCACTCGCGTCGCCACCATGGCGCCCGAGCATCGCGCTGAAGAGATCGCCCGCATGCTTGCCGGGGCGTCGGTGACCGAAGAGGCACGCGCTGCGGCCAAGAAGCTCCTGGCCGGAACCGGCTAGTTGCCCTGCCGGCTGCTCGGCAAGCTCATCATGGCAACGATGTTGCGGCGGTGGACGGCTTCATAGGCTTCGAAATAGTCGATCGCACCTGCCGCCAGTTCTGCGGCGATGAAGGACTTCAGCGAACTCGCCTCTGGTCCTGACGCTGCGTCTGACATCAGGTTTTCGAGATATCGTCTGTTGGCGTCGATCAACTCCGACGGGTACCCTCCTGATGCGATGCGCTCGGCCGATCCATGATTGGGCAGGATTCGGCGGATCGGCCAGGTGCGCATTCGTTCCAACTCGCCGACATGAACCGACAAACGGTGTGCTTCTGCAAGGTAGCTCACCGGATCCTCCAGCGTGTCACCGGCAAACAGCAACTGCTCGTCTGGAAGCCACAGGATGTTGCCGTCGGCGCTGTGGATCTCGAAGTGGTGCAGTTCAACGGTCCGGTTTCCAATGGCGAGCGTCATCGAGCTGTCGAATAACTGATTGGGCATTACCAGCGGCCGGATTGGCGGATCGCGGCTTTCCAGCCTCTGCCGGTTCTCCTCCAGAGCCCGCGCCGTCAGCGTCAGCGCAATGATTTCGCAGTCTTGAAAGACCTCGTTCCCGGCCACGTGATCGGCATGCCAATGGCTAAGAACGACGGTGATCTTCTTGACACCGAGATCTTCGAGGTGGTCGCGGATGAAGCGGGCATGTGCAGGCGAGATATGGGTATCATAGACCAGGGCCTCGGCCGCATCGACAATGGCATAGGACGCAACACCCAGGGTATAGGCACCATCGTCGAGCCAATTGGGCTTGTCCGCGTAGAGCCGTTTGCCTGGGATGCGCCCCTCGTAATAGGCGAAGATGCCAGGATAGGGTTGAAGGACCCGAAGTGTTGAGGTGTCGATCGCCAAGGCGGTATCCATCTTTTAGCGGTCACGAAAGATGTGAAGGTTTCGGTTAAAAGCTCGGTCGGTGCAACATCTGGTATGTTCGCTTTTTGACCAATTCGGCTAAAACGGTTTCAAACGAGTGGAGTGAGACACGCATGGCCGCCGAGCAGACGCCCGTCGAAACGTTGGATGAAGAACAGGCCGCGGCTGAGCTTGCCTTCCTGGCTTTAGAGATCGCGCGCCACGACGAGCTCTACCACAGCCACGATGCACCAGAGATCTCGGACGCGGAGTATGACGCGCTGAAGCGGCGCAATGATGCGATCGAAAAGCGGTTTCCCCAGCTTCGTCGGGCCGACAGCCCGTCGCTGAGGGTCGGCGCGGCACCGCTGCCGACCTTCGCTCCCATCACTCACTCGCGGCCAATGCTGTCGCTGGATAACACGTTTTCGGACGAAGACGTGCGTGATTTCGTCAACTCCGTTCACCGCTTCCTCGGCAAGCTCCCGGACCAATCGATTGCCTTCACGGCCGAACCGAAAATCGACGGTCTTTCCATGTCGATCCGCTACGAGAACGGGAAGCTCGTCAACGCAGCCACCCGTGGTGACGGAACGACAGGCGAGAACGTCACTGCCAATATCCTGACCATCAGGGAAATCCCGAACCGACTTCCAGATGGCGTTCCCTCCGTCGTTGAAGTGCGCGGTGAGGTCTACATGACGAAGAGCGACTTCCTGGCGCTCAACGAGAGAATGGCGGCCGAAGGAAAGCAAACCTACGTCAATCCTCGCAACACCGCCGCCGGCTCCCTCCGGCAGCTCGATGCCAAGGTGACCGCGAGCCGCAACTTGCGATTCTTCGCCTATGCCTGGGGGGAGATGTCGGAGATGCCGGCCGACACCCAAATGGGAATGGTGGAGAAGTTCCGGGAATGGGGCTTCCCCGTCAATCCGTTGATGAAGCGGCTGAACTCTGTCGAGGAGATCATTGCGCACTACACGGAGATCGGCCTGAAGCGACCCGACCTCGACTATGAGATCGACGGCGTCGTCTACAAGGTCGATCGGCTCGACCTCCAGCAGCGGCTTGGCTTCCGCTCGCGTAGCCCCCGCTGGGCGACCGCTCACAAATTCCCGGCCGAGCAGGCCTTCACCCGCGTCGAGCGGATCGACATCCAGGTGGGCCGCACGGGTGCGTTGACGCCGGTTGCAAGATTGACCCCGGTCACCGTCGGCGGCGTTGTCGTTACCAATGCTACGCTGCACAACGAGGATTACATCAAGGGCATCGGCAATTCTGGCGAGCGCATCCGCGAGGACGAGCACGACATCCGCATCGGCGATACCGTGATAGTGCAGCGGGCAGGGGACGTCATCCCGCAGGTGCTGGACGTCGTGATGGAAAAGCGGCCCGCGGATGCGGTGCCTTACGTGTTTCCGAAGAGGTGCCCCGTCTGTAGCAGCCACGCGGTGCGGGAGAAGAACGAAAAGACCGGCAAGCTGGATTCCGTCACTCGTTGCACCGGTGGCTTCGTCTGCCGCGCACAGGCCACCGAGCATCTCAAGCACTTCGTGTCACGCAATGCCTTCGACATCGAGGGGTTGGGCTCCAAGCAGATCGACTTCTTCTTCGAGGCGGACGATCCGGCACTGATGATCAAGACAGCGCCGGACATCTTTACCCTGAAGCGGCGGCAAGAGAGCTCACCCCTGACGAAGCTGGAGAACATCGAAGGGTTCGGCCGGGTCAGCGTCCGCAAGCTGTTCGACGCCATCGACGAGCGTCGCTCGATCGCGCTTCATCGCCTCATTTATGCGCTCGGCATTCGCCATGTGGGTGAGACAACCGCCAAGCTCCTCGCCCGCTCCTACGGGACCTACGAGGCGTTTTCCGAGGCCATGCAGGACGCCGCCAACCTTTCAGGAGAAGCCTGGGATCATCTCAACAGCATCGAAGGGATCGGCGAGGTCATGGCGCGCGCGATCGTCGAGTTCTTCAAGGAGCCGCGCAACAGGGAAGTCATCGACCGTCTGCTGGCGGAAGTGACGCCGCAGCCCGCGGAGCAACTGGCCACCAGCGGAAGCCCCGTCGCGGGCAAGACCGTCGTCTTTACCGGCAGCCTTGAGAAGTTCACCCGAGATGAGGCAAAGGCGCGTGCGGAAAGCCTCGGAGCCAAGGTGGCCGGCTCGGTTTCCAAGAAGACGGACTACGTGGTGGCTGGACCAGGTGCCGGCTCCAAGCTGGACAAGGCAAGGGAGCTGGGTGTCGAAG
>JAEWOP010000034.1 GCA_023399635.1 Pseudomonadota bacterium | reverse complement strand
CGCCACAACCATGAGCGACACTTATTCCACCATGACCACCGGACGAGCCGGGTTTCCCATCCGGACCTTCTTCGTGCCGTTCCCCCTCGTTTGTTTTCCTTTGGCACTTGCCACCGACATTGCCTATTGGCGCACATCCTTCCTGATGTGGCACAATTTTTCTTCCTGGCTCCTCTTTTTCGGTCTTGTGATGGGCGGCATCGGACTTCTTGCCGGCGCCATCGACATGCTGCGCCGCTCGACGCGCATCTGGGGCCCGGGGCTTGCCGCTGCGATCGCCTATATCGTCGTGCTGGCGCTTGCCCTGCTCAATAGTTTCATCCACGCCGGCGATGGCTGGCCGGCCATTGTGCCGAATGGTCTCGTCGTGTCCGCCCTGACAACAGTCATGATCATCGTGACGGTGTGGCTTGCCGCACGCCGGCGATCCCGCGTGATCTGGAGTATCGAACGATGAACCGCCGCCTGACAAAGACCGCCGCCCTTGCCTCCACTGCACTCGCCCTGCTGGTCATCGCGGGCTGCAGCAACGAGGATTCATCTGACTTTGACGTATCCCAGCAGTATGGCGCAGAGCCCGTATTGCCGGAACCGAGGAGCGTGCTCCTCCCGGACCTGAAGGTCGCCGAAGTTGTTGGCTGGCAGGAAGGCGAAACACCGACCGTGCCTGAAGGCCTCACTGTCAGTGTTTATGCGAACGACCTGGCCAACCCGCGCACCGTTCACACGCTTCCCAATGGGGATGTGCTGGTGGTGCAGGGCAAGGCGCCGCAAGGTAAGCCGACCGAGCGCCCCAAGGACCTCATCCGCGATTTCATTATGTCGATGGCGCAGGGGAGCGGCGCGCAGTCCAAGGAAAGCAATCTCATCACCTTGCTGCGTGACAGCGACCGCGATGGAACCGTGGACGAACGTCACGATCTTCTCACGGGGCTGCACTCGCCCTTTGGTGTCGCTTTCGCCGACAATACGCTTTACGTCGCCGCAGCCGACGCAATCCTTGCCTACCCCTACCAGCTCGGGCAAAACCAGATCACCGATGAGCCTCGTGTCCTGACGCCTCTGCCGGGCGGTCCGATCAACCACCATTGGACAAAGGACCTGGCGCTGAGCCCGGACGGGCGTTTCCTGTATGCCTCGGTTGGGTCCAACTCGAATGCCGGCGAACGGGGGCTGGAGGCCGAGAAGGGTCGCGCAGCGATCTGGCAGGTGGACCGCCAGACGGGTGCGGCCAAGATCTTTGCGTCCGGCCTGCGCAACCCGAACGGACTGACGTTTCATCCCGAGACCGGAGAGCTCTGGGCGGTGATCAACGAACGTGATGAGCTCGGCCCGAACCTAGTGCCGGATTACATGACTTCCGTGAAGGAAGGCGCTTTCTACGGCTGGCCGTGGAGCTACTACGGCAACCATGTGGACGAGCGCGTGCATCCGCCCCGCCCGGACATGGTGGAACAAGCCATCGCTCCCGATTATGCGCTGTCGAGCCATGTTGCGGCGCTTGGCCTCACCTTCTCCAACAACTCCGCCATGCCGGAGCCCTTCCGGAACGGCGCCTTCGTGGGTCATCGCGGCAGCTGGAACCGCAACCAGTTCAATGGCTACAAGGTCATCTACGTGCCGTTCGAAAACGGCCGGCCTGCCGGAATGCCGGTCGATGTCGTGACCGACTTCCTGGCCGGCGAGAACACCCGTGGCCGCCCCGTCGGCGTCGGCATAGACGGTACGGGGGCGCTGCTGGTGGCCGACGACGCAGGCAACACGGTCTGGCGCATCGCCGCAGCGGACGGGACGATCTCGCCGGAGCCGATCGCAACCGACCAGCCGCCGCAGAACGTGGGTGCCGTCCCTGCGCCCGATAACGCCGCCACGCCCGCAGCGACGGGTGCTCCGGCTGGCACAGCTGCAACGACCGACCGTCTTCCGGCAGACCCGGCAGCGCCGCCGGCTCCGGCACCCGCTTCTCCTGAAGCTGGCGTGGCAGGTGGCAGCGGTCCGGTCAATCCACCGCAAACGGATATTGCACCTGCCGTGCAGCCGGAAGCTGGCGTTCAGCCAGGCGGCTAGACAGAGTCCATAACAACCAAGGGCCGGCGCCCCTGAAGCGCCGGCCGTTCTGGACCTCTGACGGCCACCGTGCCATCGTCCCCGCTCCCCGATAGAGACACCGGTCGAAGCAGCGGAGTTGAATATGCAGGTCACCGTCTTTAGCACCAAGCCGTACGACCGGCTCTTTCTCGATCGTGGCCAGAAAGACGGGCTGGAGCTCCGCTACTGCGAAGCACGGCTGTCGCTGGAAACGGTTGCACTGGCGGAAGGCACCGATGTGGTCTGCGCCTTCGTCAACGACAACCTGTCCGAGCCCGTCCTGGAACGGCTTGCCGGGTATGGCGTGCGGCTGATTGCGTTGCGCAGTGCAGGTTTCAACCATGTCGATCTTGTTGCCGCAGATCGGCTGGGCATCACTGTTGCCCGCGTGCCTGCCTATTCACCTCACGCGGTCGCCGAACATACGATGGCGATCATCCTTGCCCTCAACCGAAAGATCCACCGCGCCTATAACCGCGTCCGAGAAGGCAATTTTGCGCTCGACGGCCTGCTCGGCTTCGATCTTCACGGCAAGACGATCGGCATTGTCGGCACGGGCAAGATCGGCGCAGTATTTGCGCGCATCGCCGCCGGCTTCGGCTGCCGGCTGCTGGGCCACGACCTGAAGCCCAACCCGGACTGCCAGGCGCTTGGAATGACCTATGTCAGCCGCGACGAGATCTTCCGCCAGTCTGACATTCTCAGCCTCAATTGCCCGCTGACTCCGGACACCTACCACATGATCCGCACCGAAACGCTCCCCATGCTGAAGCCCGGCGTCATGCTGATCAATACCAGCCGAGGCGCAGTGATCGACGCCCATGCGGCAATCAAGGGGTTGAAGGATGGCACGATCGGCAGCCTGGGGCTTGATGTCTACGAGGAGGAAGCGGACCTTTTCTTTGAGGACCTTTCCAACGAGGTGCTGCGCGACGACGTGTTTGCCCGCCTCCTGACATTCCCGAACGTGCTGATCACCGGCCACCAGGCCTTCTTCACCAGGGAGGCGCTGGAAGCGATTGCCGAAACAACGATCGGCAACATCGAGGCCTTCCGCCAGACCGGAAAGCCGCTGCACGCAGTCACCCTGGACGTCCTGGCGGGCAGGGCGTGATACAACTTGGTCCGGCGTGAGCCGCCCCCGGCCTGCCGGGGGCGGCGACCTCGTCAGGCGAAGTTGATCGTCTTCACCTCCACGTAGTTGTCCAGTCCTTCGATCCCGCCCTCGCGGCCGAGGCCCGATTGCTTGACGCCACCGAATGGCATGGTGATGTCGACGATATTGCCGTTCACAGACAGGTGCCCGGACTGGATGCGCCGCGCCACCTTGTAGGCACGTTCCGGATCGGCCGAGTAGATCGCGCCGTTCAGTCCGTAGATGCTGTTGTTTGCCTTGGCGATTGCGTCCTCCTCATCCGTGTAGGTGATGATCGAGACAACGGGACCGAAGATCTCCTCCTGGGCGATCGTCATGTCGGATGTCACACCGGTGAAAACCGTTGGCTGCACGAAATAGCCTTTGTCCAGCCCTTCCGGCCGTCCTCCGCCGCAGGCAAGGGTCGCCCCTTCCTTCTTGCCGGTCTCGATGTAATCCATCACCCGATCGCGCTGGCGACCCATGGTGAGCGGCCCCATGTGGACGCTCGGGTCGGATGGATCTCCGACCTTGATGTTGCCGACGGCGCCGACATAAAGATCGGTGAACTCCTGAGCCCTGCTTTCCGGCACCAATATCCGTGTCAGCGCAAAGCAGACTTGGCCGGTAATGGGCATGGTGTAGATCATCAGGCTGGGAAGTGCTGCGGCGAAATCGGCGTCGTCCAGCAGGATGGCTGCAGATTTCCCGCCCAATTCGAGGCTCACCCGGGTGAGACGGTCGGCGCAGGCGGCCGCGATATGGCGGCCGGCGGCAGTCGAGCCGGTAAAGGCGACCTTGTCGATGCCCGGGTGGCGGATCAGGTGATCGCCCACCTCCCTGCCCGCCGGCACGAGGTTGAAGACGCCCGGCGGCAGCCCGGCCGCTTCGATTGCTTCGGCCAGCATATAGGCCTCTAGCGGCGTTTCCGGCGAAGGCTTGGAGACGAAAGTGCAGCCGGCGGCAAGGCCGGCGGCAATCTTGTAACTGAGAAGCACCATCGGCGCGTTCCACGGCGTGATGGCTGCACAAACGCCGACCGGCTCTTTCACGATTCGCGTCATGCCGCCGCCCGGCCGCGTCCGCTCCTCCATAAAGCTGTAGGAATTGCCGTCGATCAGGTCGGCGTAGTAATCGAAAAGCTGCGCATTCTGGCCCACGAGCTTCTTGGTCAGCATGATCGGTGCTCCGACCTGCAGCGTCCAGGCATTAGCGATCTCGTCGTGACGTCCGCGCAGATGCTCGGCGACCTTGCGCAGGTAACCGGCGCGCTCTTGCAGGGACATGCGCGGCCACGGGCCTTCGTCAAAGGCATGGCGCGCGGCCGCAACGGCTGCATCGACATCTTCGCGTGAGGCTTCCGGATACTGCATGATGCGCTGTTCGGTGACCGGAGATATCACCTCCAGCAGCGCCGAGGATTGCGGCGCTACCCATTCACCGCCGATGAAGAACTTGTCCGGAATGCGAAAGGCCACTTCAGGCGTCGCCATGACATTCATGCGTTTTCTCCTCCTGGCAGACATGGAAACAATGCGCGGAAACGTCTCCTCCCGTTTCCCGGCATGCCGAACGCCAAACCAGCCTCGGCCCTGCCATGTATTCATCTTGAACCGCGCCCTGGCGTCACGCAATGGCTCAGAGCCTTCATCTTTACGTGACGGTGGCCTAAGGGAGCCGAGCTATAGCAGCAGTGTATACAACGGAAACAATGGCCTTCTGATCAGTTCGGCAGACAATGGGTCACGACGTTTCGGGCTGCGTAAGCTGCGGCACGGCTCCAGGCCTCATCCGTGTCGCCGCGGTAGCTCAGGAAACGGTCGCAGGTCGCGCTGTTGGTGCCGAGATCGATCACGGCGAATTTCACCCCGCCAATCAGCGTGCTCATCTTGCGGACCTGGCCGATAAGAAGGTGGCTTGCCCCAGACTGCACCGCCTGCTGTGCAAGCCTCTCAACACCGACGGTGCCGGCAGAACAGGTGGACGAACAGTCGAGCACTATGATCTGCAGCCGGCTTTCTTCTGCAAGAGTGTTGGCAAGCGTCTGGTCGAGCGCCGCGAGCCGCCGGGCATGGTCGGCCGTCTGCACCTTCACTTCTCCCGAAGTGTCAACAAAATCGAATGCTGCTACTGCCAAGGCGATCGGCTCGGCCGCACGGGCGGCCTGCCATGCTGGTGCCGCCACGGCAGCAACAGCGATCACGAGTACGACTGCGCATCCTCGCCAAGCGCACCCGAGCACCCGCTTCCAATGGTACCGCCTGTCGGCCATATCCTTCTCCCGCACGGAGAGTATCAGGCGCTAGCAAGAAAGCAACGAGGCGAGGTGGTTGCCGCTGACTGATTGCCAGCGCCTGCCGATTCCGCGTAACCTCAGCAAATCATCGCGGTGCAGCAGAACGCCGCGAACCGGGAGGTCAGCATGTCCAGAACCGTCGTCGTTACCGGTTCCACCAGCGGGATTGGGCTTGGGATCGCTAAGGCGTTTGCCGCCGAGGGTTGCCATGTCGTCATCAACGGCTTCGGACAGCCCGACGAGATCGAGGCGGTGCGGCGCGAACTGGAGGTGCTCGGCGGCGGGCGCGTGATCTACCACGCTGCCGACATGACGAAGCCGGAGGAGATTGCCGACCTGATCGACACGGCCAAGGAGACTTTCGGTTCGGTCGACGTCCTCGTCAACAATGCCGGCATCCAGCATGTGGCGAAGATCGAGGACTTCCCGCCGGAAAGATGGGACCAGATCATCGCCATCAACCTCACGAGCTCCTTTCACACCATGCGACACACGATCCCGCTGATGAAGGAAAAGGGCAAGGGCCGCATCATCAATATTGCCTCCGCCCACGCGCTCGTCGCTTCACCCTTCAAATCGGCCTATGTCGCTGCCAAGCACGGTATTTTAGGGCTGACGAAAACAGCAGCCTTGGAACTTGCCGAATTCGGGATTACCGTCAACGCGATCTGCCCGGGCTATGTGCTGACGCCACTGGTCGAGAGGCAGATCCCCGACACCGCGCGTGAGCGCGGGATTTCAGAAGAGCAGGTAAAGACGGACGTGATGCTGAGGCTGCAGGCGACGAAGGAGTTCGTGTCGATCGAGGAAGTGGCGGCAACCGCCGTCTACCTCGCCAGCGACGCGGCACGGCAGGTCACCGGCACCCATATTTCGATCGATGGCGGTTGGACCGCCCAATAAAGAGAACAATGGCATGACAGATGCGATCCGCTTCATCCTCAACGGCGAAGACGTGACCCTGGGCGATTTCGGTCCCACCGAGACGCTTCTCGACCACCTGCGACTGAGGCGCCGGCTGACCGGCACCAAGGAAGGCTGTGCCGAGGGCGACTGCGGCGCCTGCACGGTGCTGGTGGGTCGGCTGGTCGACGGCATTTTGCGCTATGAGACTGTGAACGCCTGCATCCGCTTCCTCGGCTCTCTGCACGGAACCCATGTGGTGACCGTGGAGCATCTGGCCGCCAGGGATGGAACGCTGCATCCGGTGCAGCAGGCGATGGTCGATCAGCACGGATCGCAATGCGGCTTCTGCACGCCGGGCTTCGTCATGTCGCTCTATGGCCTGTGGCTCTCCAATGACGCGCCTTCCCGCGCCGAAATCGAAAGCGCGCTGCAGGGGAACCTCTGTCGCTGCACCGGCTACGAGCCGATCGTGAAGGCCGCCGAACAGGTGGCGGCGGAGCGGCCAAGCGCGCTATTCGACCCGCTGGAGCGCGACCGGACCGAGATTTCCGCCAGGCTCTGGGACATTCGCGCGCATCCCGAGACCATTATCGTCGAGAAGGACGGGGCCCGTTCCGTCATCCCGGCAGACCTGAAGGCATTCGCAGATTTCATCGCCGACGAGCCGAAGGCGACGATCGTCGCCGGCTCCACCGATGTGGGGCTCTGGGCAACGAAGCAGATGCGCCTGCTCGACCCTGTGGTCTTCATCAACCACCTGACGGAACTGCAGGCGATCACTGCGGACGAGAAGGGCATCACCATCGGCGCCGGCGTTACCTATACGCAGGCCTTCGGGGTGCTGGCCGAGGAACTGCCGCAGATCGCGCGGCTTATCGACCGCATCGGCGGCGGCCAGGTGCGCAACATGGGCACGATCGGCGGCAATATCGCCAACGGTTCGCCGATCGGCGACACGCCGCCCCCGCTGATTGCGCTCGGCGCCGAACTCACCCTGCGCTCCCACAGCGGCAAGCGGACCATGCCGCTCGAGGACTACTTCCTGGCCTATGGCAGGCAGGACCGCATGGCCGGCGAGTACGTAGAGAAGGTGTTCGTGCCGCGCCCGCGCGAAGACGCCTACTTCGCCGTCTACAAGATCTCCAAGCGGCGCGACGAGGACATTTCCGCCCTGTGCGGCGCCTTCCATGTCGAACTCGATATGGAGGGCCGGGTCGCAAGCGCCCGCATCGCCTTCGGCGGCATGGCGGCGACGCCGAAGCGGGCGCGCCATGTGGAAGAGGCGCTGACCGGGCAGGACTGGAACTGGGCGACCGTTTCCGCCGTCCGCGAGCTCTTCGACCAGGACTACCAGCCGCTCACCGACTGGCGGGCCACCGCCCAGTACCGTTCGCTAACGGCCAAGAATCTGCTGACCCGCTTCTTCCTGGAAACCGCCGGTGCGCCGACCGAGTTGCGCCGCTTTGAACTGGAGGAGGCGTGACATGGACAAGTCAACCTTTGAGCCGAAGAACGTGATCAACGGGCCGATGCACGCGTCGATCCGGCATGACTCTGCCCACAAGCATGTGACCGGAACCGCCGAATATATCGACGATATTCGCGAGCCTGCAGATACGCTGCACGCAGCCCTCGGCATGGCGGACCGGGCCCATGCGGAAATCCTGTCGGTCAACCTCGATGCCGTGAAGGCAGCCCCCGGTGTCGTCTGGGTGATGCCGGCCGATGACATTCCGGGCTTCAACGACGTCGGCTCCACCGGGCAGCACGACGAGCCGCTGCTGGCAACGAACAAGGTCGAGTTCCACGGCCAGCCGATCTTTGCGGTGATCGCAGAGACACGCGACCAGGCCCGACGGGCCGCACGGCTGGCGAAGATCGAGTATCGCGACCTGCCGCACTGGACCGATATCGAAGGCGCAATCACCAACGGCGCACCTCTGGTCGTCAAGCCGATGACGCTGCAGCGCGGTGAACCGGAGGCAGAAATCGACAAGGCGCCGCGCCGGCTGAAGGGCCAGATGGAGATTGGCGGCCAGGAGCATTTCTACCTGGAAGGCCAGATTGCCATGGCCATGCCCGGCGAAGACGAGGACGTTATCGTCTGGTCCTCCACGCAGCATCCAAGCGAGGTACAGCACATGGTGGCCCATGTGCTCGGCATCGCCAACAATGCCGTGACGGTCAACATCCGCCGCATGGGCGGCGGCTTCGGCGGCAAGGAAACCCAGGGCAACCATTTCGCCTGCCTCGCGGCCGTGGCCGCCAAGAGGCTCAATCGTGCCGTCAAATTCCGCCCCGACCGTGACGAGGACATGGCTGTCACCGGCAAGCGCCACGATTTCCGCGTCGACTACGACGTCGCCTTCGACGAGGAGGGCCGCATCCATGCCTTTGACGCCACCTATGCCGCCCGCTGCGGCTGGTGCGCCGACCTCTCCGGCCCCGTCACCGACCGGGCGCTCTTCCATGCGGATTCGAGCTATTTCTATCCGCATGTGCACCTGACGTCGCAGCCGCTGAAGACCCATACCGTTTCCAACACCGCCTTCCGCGGCTTTGGCGGGCCGCAGGGCATGCTCGGCGCCGAGCGGGTGATCGAGGAAATCGCTTATGCGCTCGGCAAGGATCCGCTGGAAGTCCGCAAGCTGAACTTCTACGGCCAGCCCGGCTCCGGCCGCACCACGACGCCCTACCACCAGGAGGTGGAGGACAATGTCATCGCCCGCGTGGTGGAGGAACTGGAACGGTCTTCCGACTATCAGGCGCGTCGGCGGGCGATCATCGAGTTCAACGAGAACAGTCCCGTCATCCGCAAGGGCATCGCGCTGACGCCGGTGAAGTTCGGCATCTCCTTCACCATGACCGCATACAATCAGGCGGGTGCGCTGGTGCACATCTACCAGGACGGATCGATCCACCTGAACCACGGCGGCACGGAGATGGGCCAGGGCCTCTACGTCAAGGTGGCGCAGGTGGTAGCCGATACCTTCAACGTTGACATCGAGCGGGTGAAGATCACCGCGACGACCACCGCCAAGGTGCCGAACACGTCTGCGACCGCCGCCTCCTCCGGTTCCGACCTCAACGGCATGGCCGCCTATGACGCGGCGCGTCAGCTCAAGGAGCGTCTCGTCGATTTCGCCATGCGCCAGTTCGAGGTGCAACGCGAAGACGTCGAATTCCTGCCGAACCGTGTGCGGGTCGGCACGCAAGTCGTGCCTTTCGACACGCTGGTGCGCGCCGCGTATTACGACCGCGTGCATCTCTCCGCCGCCGGCTTCTACAAGACGCCGGATATCCATTGGGATCGTGAGGCAGGCCGCGGCCGGCCCTTCTACTACTACGCCTATGGCGCAGCCTGCTCGGAAGTCTCGATCGACACCCTGACCGGCGAATACATGGTGGATCGCACCGATATCCTCCACGACGTCGGCAGGTCGCTCAATCCGGCGATCGACATCGGCCAGATCGAGGGCGGCTTTGTACAGGGCATGGGCTGGCTGACGACGGAGGAACTGTGGTGGGACGACAAGGGACGCCTCAGGACCCACGCCCCCTCCACCTACAAGATTCCCCTCGCCTCCGACCGCCCGAAGGTCTTCAACGTGAAGCTTGCGGAATGGTCACAAAATGCGGAGCCGACCATCGGCCGATCAAAGGCGGTCGGTGAGCCGCCCTTCATGCTGGCGATCTCGGTCCTGGAGGCGATCTCGATGGCCGTCGCGAGCATTGCCGATTACCGGGAGTGCCCTCGCCTCGACGCACCGGCAACGCCGGAACGGGTGCTGATGGCGGTGGAACGGCTGAAGGCGTTGTGATGTCCGAGTTGCATATCCGCCTGGAACGACCGGGTGACGAAGACGCCATCCATGAGCTGACGGCACGGGCATTCGAGACCATGGCGTACAGCAGCGGCACCGAACCGGCCATCATCCGGGCGCTGCGCGCTTCGCGTGATCTTACCCTGTCGCTTGTCGCGGAACAGGATGGCAGGATCGTCGGCCATGTCGCATTTTCGCCCGTTGCCATTGACGGCGTTTCAGATGGCTGGTTCGGCTTGGGGCCGATTTCCGTACAGCCGGAACTGCAAAAGCAGGGCATCGGCAAGCGGCTGATCCGTGAAGGGCTCGACCGGCTGAAGGAGCGGCATGCCAAGGGCTGCGCCTTGGTCGGCGATCCGGAGGTTTACCGCAGCTCCGGTTTCACCAGCGATGGCTCCCTTACCTATGAGGGTGTCGATGAACGCTACGTGCAGTGGATCGTTCTCTCTGGCGCTCCTCCGAAGGGTCAGCTGACCTTTTCACCGGCCTTCGACACCGAAGCTGGCTGACCTGTAGCAATCTCTTCAAGCAGCCAGCCGATCCCGCTACGACTTGACCGGCATGCGGAAGGTAAAGCGGGTCTCGACTTCATCGGACTGCACGTCAAGCTTACCACCGTGTGCCTCGGCGATCTGGGATGCGATGTACAGACCAAGTCCAAGCCCCTGCAGACTTGCACTGCCCTCCCCCCTCTTGAACGGCTGGAACAGCTTCGGCAGCGAGGGCTCAGGTATGGGGTCACCGGCATTGGCAACAGAAAGATGGAGATGTCCATCGGAAATGGACGCGTCAACGCGGATCGGCTCCAGGGGAGAGCCGTGCGTCACGGCGTTGCCCAGCAGATTGGACAGCATCTGCGCGATGCGCTGGTGGTCAACGGGAACAACGTCTGCCAGATCATATTGGGCCACGATCTTGCGTTCGGGATGACCGGATTGGATTTCCGACACCACCTGCTCCAGCGTCGGCGCAAGCGGGCTTTCGCCATCGCGGGTCAGTGCAATCCCGCCGCCCAATCTGCCGCGGGCGAAATCCATGACATTGTCGATCAGCGCCGACATCCGCAGCACGCTTCCGCGCATGATGTTCAAAACGCGGACCGATTTTTCGCTTTGTTGTTCTCGAAGAAGGATGTTGATACCGCCGCCGATCGACGCGACGGGATTGCGAAGATCATGACCGAGTACGGCGATGAACTGTTCGCGAAGCTCGGACGCCGACTTCGCATCAATGAGGCTGGCACGCGCCGAGAGCAGCTTTTCCGCCGCATCGAACTGAAAGCCGATAAGTTCGGCGAAGAGCTTGAACATCGCCAGGTTATGGGGCGCACTCAACTGGGCGGGCTTTGCGTCGATGGCACACAGGGTCCCGAAAAATCGCCCATCCGGCAGGACGACCGGAACCGAGATGTAGCTCTGCAGGCCGTAGAGCTTCGGTGTATGGTGGCCGCAGTAGACCGGATCTTCGGCGACGTTGTCGATGACGATCACGTCCCGGAACTGGCGGACCTCGTGGCAGAGTGTCGTCTCGACGTCCAACTCACCGCCAGGTTCCAAGCCGAAAGCAATATTGTCGAGCACTTGGCAGGCGACCCAGCGGCTTTCGGTGACGCGTGCCACTGCGGCAAAGCCCATTCCGGTCGAACGACATACGACCTCCAGGATGCTGGAGACGGTCGGGATGTCGCGCATCATCGCGATGTCGTTGTCGATGTCCTGTGCCATATGCCGTAGAGACTAGAAACCAAACAAGAGCACGAGGCCCGGCCCGAAACGTCCTCCGGATCTTTTAGAGCAATTTGCGGGAAATCCAAGCTGGACGGTCGGGATCAGCGGATGGCGGATCGCAACAGGTAAAGGAAAGCCGCAAGGATCAGAAGCGGCAGAACGAGGAGCTTGACGAGATAGGCGACCGCGATACCGATGGAGGCCGAGAATAGATCGGCCGAGATGGAGACGCCTTCAGTGATGATGCGGGCATTTTCAGTAACGCCGCCGGTGACCGACTGTGCAAGTCCGGAAGCGGCACCCAGCGTGCCGCTCAGTGCCGAACGAGATGCGTCAACGGCTGAGCCGAGCCGGTCCAGCAAACCTGGTTCATCAGCGCCCTCCGTCGGTGGGACAAGGGCCGGCTCGTTCCTTTTCAGCGCCTCGACCTGCTGCTCGACAGCGGTCGGATCATATTGCGCGTCCATGCGACGAAACACCTGCGTTGCGCTTGCCCAAGCGTCTTCCGTGATCGCGTTGCCTGCATAGAAGGCGAGCGAATAGGAGGCGGGCAGCAGCACCGCACCGAGCATCCCAAGCACGGCAACAGCGCGTGACACCCGCTCCAGGGCGGGCGGAACTGCGCGCGTTGTAAGAAGCAGGACCGCGATGATACCTGCACCCACCGCAAGCACGGCGGAGGCAGCCTTGGCGACCGGCACGAGCACAAGAGAAAGAATGCCGGAGGCGATGGCCAGATAAAAAAGAAGATCCGCCATGCGGTCGATCGTATTGGTGACCGGCTGCAGCAATTGCCCTGGGCTTGCCGTGACCGAGGCAACGCCGACACCACCCGTGACATCTGCATCCTTGGCAACGCTCATCAACGAGTTGACGACACGCAGCGTGCCGTAGAGCGCACCGCTTCCAATCGTCACCTCGCGGCTGAACCGCGCAGCGACATCTGCCAGCGGATTCGCGAAGAACATCGCGGCGGCAAATACCGCGGCAATGAGCCATGCAACGGAGTGCAGTCGTCTGGTCATGGATGGTCCTCTTCTTGCCAAGACAAGCCTAGCACAGCCTCATTCGAGAGACATGAATTGCAAGAAGCGGAGAAGGTCAGGATGCCAGCGCTTCTGATGTCAGCGACGTGCAGACCAGTCTGTTGCGACCGGCACGCTTTGCCCGGTAAAGAGCCGCATCTGCACACGAGATCATCGCATCGAGGCTCGGGGACGAATGGGCGGCCGTCACAAGGCCTGCGCTTGCAGTCAGCGTCACAGCCGCTTCTCGCGCCCATCCAAATCGGGCAGCCTCGAAACGGCCTCTGATGGTATCGACGACGGTTGTTGCCGCCTGCAGCGGTGTGCCGGGCATGAACAGGATGAATTCTTCCCCACCCCACCGTGCAGCAAGGTCCTGCTGGCGAATGGCGGTTTCCATAATGGCTGCAAAACGGCTGATAGCTTCGTCTCCGGCATCATGACCGTAGCGGTCGTTGACCGCCTTGAAATCATCCAGATCGAAGAGCGCGACGCTGAAGCTCCCGGTATCGTCCTCTGACAGGTGAGCGGCGACGCGGTTGCGAAAGGCGCGGCGGTTGAGCAGGCCGCTCAACGGATCGAGGTCTGCCAGACGCTTAAGCTCCTGCTGGTAGCGAACATGATCGGACACATCGCGAATCGCGGCAACCATCATGGGTTCGTTTGCAGCTGACGTCCGCAGAATGGTGATCGCAAGATGCACCTCGCTTCCATCTGAGCGCAACCCGATGATGCCTGCCTCTCTTTGGCCCATATGACGGGTGTCGCTCGGCCCGGCCCGGAAGCGCTCGACCAGCGCCCCGTGGGAGGAACGGATAGCCTCCGGAAGAAGCACCTCCAGCGGCTTGTCCAACAGTTCGCCGGCCTCCCAGCCGAACAAAGCCTCCGCCGCTGGATTGCAGAGCCGAATCATCCCGGCCCTATCGATTCCAATGATCCCATCAGCGATCTCAAACACGATCTTACGGTAAAGATCCTGGGACGCTGGGATAAGCGAGGCAATTGCAGGGGTCTGGGTCATTCTATGCGGGGCGAGACTGGACGCTGCACGGGCAGCCATGGGCGGAAGATGTACTAGAGAACTAGAGGTGAATCGCTAAGAATTTTTTAACCTGCACAGGTATCGCACTTCAGGTGCGCGAATGAGCGCCCCATGCTACGCTGCTTCAACCATGACAGACATGTCCCTCCCCGCCTTTCTTGTCAGACACCCTGCCTGCATGCTCGTGGAAATCGCAATAGCCAAGGGATCCACTCCGCGCGACCAAGGAACGGTCATGCTTGTCGCGGAGGAAGAGATCTGGGGCACGATCGGCGGCGGCCAGCTGGAGTTCCTGGCGATCGACAACGCTCGCGCCATGCTGAAGGGCGGCGGGAACGAGGCCATGGACATCCCGCTTGGCCCGGAGATCGGCCAATGCTGCGGCGGTCGCACCCTACTGCTGTTCAAGCCGGTGACCGACACGGTCGCGGCAGAATTTGCACAGCGGCTGGAGCGGGAAGCAAAGGCCAATCCCGCAGTCTTCCTGTTCGGCGCCGGGCATGTGGGGCTGGCGCTTGCCAAGGCGCTTGCGCCGCTGCCGATGGCGGTGACGGTCGTGGAAACGCGTGCCGATGCCCTTGATGAGTTACCTGCCGAAATCACCAAGCGGCATGTGGCCATGCCGGAAGCGCTGGTGGGGGATATTCCCGCAGGCGGTGGAGCTGTGATCCTGACCCATGACCACGCGCTGGATTTCCTGATCGCCCGCGAAGCGCTTGACCGACCCGACCTTGCCTATGTCGGCATGATCGGTTCGCAAACGAAGCGCGCAACCTTCGCCAGTTGGCTGAAGCGCGAGGGCGCCGATGCGGGAACGATTGACAGGCTCATTCTGCCGATCGGCGGAAACACGGTCAGGGACAAGCGCCCGGAAGTGATCGCCGCCATGGTCACCGCGGAACTGCTGACGATCCTCTCGTCGGCCGCCGCTCAGAGACCGCGCGGCGGATAAGTGAGCAGCGCGTCCCGCCAGGCAGAACCGCCGCAGACGTGCCGACCATCCGCCTTCCCGTCCCGCAGCCCGATGTCCCGCAGCACCGCTTCGGGAAGGCCGCATACATCAACGGCACTGATGCTTCGACGTCGAAAGCGAAGGCGCTTCCACATCCGTGACAAGGAGTACCTGTGATCCGCTTGGCAAGGCGGCTCACAACGAGCATGAAGGGCGAATGACATCGGAATACCCACTTCCCTTTGTTTATGTGGTGGGCATAGGATGCGCCTTCATGCGGGCATGATCCAATCGAACAATCGTCTGGATGGATCAAGAGGACTTATCCATGAAGTTGTCGCGCCAGTTTCCGTTGAATGCCCTGCATGTCTTCGAGGCGACTGCGCGCTTGAAGAGCTTTACGAAGGCAGGGCTGGAACTGGGGATGACGCAGACGGCGGTCAGCTACCAGATCAAGCTGCTGGAGGACACGCTGGGCGAACCTCTCTTCCTGCGGCGTCCGCGACAGGTGGCGCTGACCGAGGTGGGTGAGCGACTGGCCCCGAAAGTTGGTGAAGCCTTCGACATGCTGGCGGAAGCGTTGGGCGGCATCCGCGATCAATCGGAAGCCACGCTGACGATCCACACAACCGCAACCTTCGCGTCGCATTGGCTCGCCCATCACCTCGGCACATTCCAGGTCGAAAACCCCGGGATCGCAGTGCGGCTGGAAACCTCCCAGTCCGTCGTGGATTTCTCTCGCACGGAGGGAGACGTGGCGATCCGCTCCGGCAAGGGCGTCTGGCCGGGGCTGAAGTCACACTTCCTGATGAAAAGCCATTTCACGCCCATGCTGAGCCCGGCGCTGGCCGAGACCATAGGGGGCGTGCATGAGCCGGCGGACCTGTTGAAGCTGTCGATCATCGACCCGCAGGACGAGTGGTGGCCGCTGTGGTTTTCCCGTGCCGGGCTGCACGATGCCGATCTTTCAAAATACCCGGCGAGCCAGTACGGTGCACAGTACTTTCATGCAGCCGCGGCTATTGCTGGACAGGGTGTGGCGATCCTGAGGCCGGAATTCTATGCCGACGACGTCGCCCTCGGACGGCTCTATCAGCCCTTCGACCTGCTCGCCAGCGATGGCTCCGACTACTGGCTCGTCTACCCCGAGGCTCGCCGCAACTCCCGCAAGATCCGCGCCTTCCGCGATTTCATGCGCAAGAAGATGCCGGATTTCCAGGACTGATCGGGGCGCCTCAGAACGCCATGTCAGGGGCATAGAAGCAGCGTAGCGTATCCTCCGTCGGGTAAAGGCAGATGTGGTATTCCTCGTCCTGCGACCGGCGCGCCTTGCTCTGCGGAAGGCTGAAATTGTGCGGACGGGTCACCAGCCTGTGGTCGCCGGGGCCAAGTGAGATCTGATAGCCGCCATTGGTAATCCGGACGTTCTTTGTCGAGATCATCTGGCAGTCGCCGTTGTGATTGTCGCCATTGCAGCAGAACTTGTCATACTCCCAGCCCGTTTGGGCATCGTGGGCGACGGCCGGGGCGGACAAGAGGAAGACCACAAGAAGGGTCATTGGTAGGTTGCGCATCTGCTCATTCTCCGTTGAGGAATGATCAACAGCCGGCGAGCCCCTTCCTACCCTTGTCACCGGCTGGCATGCACTTGCTTGAGGGGCAGGCTTCTATCGCTCTGATCCGCTCGCCACGACTGAAGCGGAAAATGTTCCAGCGCCGTGTAGCCGGTTAACCCAAGGTGGCGGAGGAAGTTCCGGGGCCAAGTTTTTATCGCTTGGCATCGCCCCTTCCCTCACCCGCCGTTTTTTCGCAATGTGCCGAGTCGGGAGGCGAGGTCTCCAGAGGGGTTTGAACATGTATGAATATGCCGTGGCCTGGGAATGGCTGTCGTTTGCCGCACGCTGGCTGCACGTGATCACCGCCATCGCCTGGATCGGCTCGTCCTTCTACTTCATCGCGCTCGATCTCGGCCTGGTGAAGCGGCCGCATCTGCCGGTCGGCGCCCATGGTGAGGAGTGGCAGGTGCATGGCGGCGGCTTCTACCACATCCAGAAGTACCTGGTGGCGCCGGCGCAGATGCCGGAGCACCTGACCTGGTTCAAGTGGGAAAGCTACATGACCTGGCTTTCCGGCTTCCTGATGCTGGCGATCGTCTACTATGCCGGGGCCGACCTCTTCCTCATTGACCCGCATGTGATGGAGCTTTCCCAGTGGCAGGCGATCGGGATCTCCATCGCGTCTTTGGCGGTGGGCTGGATCATCTATGACCAGCTCTGCAAGTCGCCGATCGGCAAGAACACCTGGGGCCTGATGGCGATTCTCTACGCGGTGCTGGTGGCCATGGCCTGGGGCTATACCCAAGTCTTCACCGGCCGCGCCGCCTTCCTCCATCTCGGCGCCTTCACCGCCACCATCATGTCGGCGAACGTCTTCTTCATCATCATCCCCAACCAGAAAATCGTTGTGGCCGACCTGATCGCCGGAAGGACGCCCGACCCGAAATACGGGATCATCGCCAAGCAGCGCTCACTCCACAACAACTACCTGACGCTTCCCGTCATCTTCTTCATGCTGTCGAACCACTATCCGCTGGCGTTTGCGACGGAGTTCAACTGGGTCATCGCCGCGCTGGTCTTCCTGATGGGCGTGACGATCCGTCACTGGTTCAACACGACCCATGCAAGGAAGGGCAGGCCGACCTGGACCTGGCTGGTGACGCTGCTCATCTTCATCGCCATCATGTGGCTTTCGACTGTCCCGAAGGTGCTGACCGGTGAGACCGAGGATGCAGCACTTTCCCCGGTGCAGCAGAAATTCGCTTCCAACGCCCATTTCGACGCCGCCCGAGACGTTGTGCTGTCGCGCTGTTCCATGTGCCACGCGGCCGAACCCGTCTGGGACGGCGCGAACTTCCCGCCGAAAGCCGTGAAGCTGGAGACCGACCGCGAGATTGCCGCACACGCCCGCGAGATATACATCCAGGCCGGCCGGAGCCACGCCATGCCGCCCGGCAACATCACAGAGATTTCGGCGGAGGAACGCCAGTTGCTCGCCGCCTGGTATGAAAGCACAGTTTCGCAATGACGAAGACCCTGATCCGCGGCCGACTGCTCTCCTTCAAGCGCGCACCGCTGAGCCTCACCGATACCGACAGTTACGCTTACGAGCACGACGGCGGGCTGCTGATCGAGGACGGCATCATCGCCGCCATTGGAGATTATGCGGAGATCAAGGCGCAGGCGGCCGAGGACACCCATGAGATCGACCACCGGCCGCATCTCATCCTACCCGGATTGATCGACACGCACCTGCACTTTCCGCAGATGCAGGTGATCGCCTCCTATGCCGGCAGCCTGCTGGAATGGCTGAACACTTATACTTTCCACGAGGAATGCCGCTTCGTCGAATCCGATCACGCAGCGCGCATCGCCGCCCGCTTCTATGACGAGATGATTCGCCACGGCACGACGACGGCCGCAGCCTATTGCTCGGTTCACAAGGCATCCGCAGACGCCTATTTCGCTGAGGCGATGAAGCGCGGCATGTGCATGGTCGGCGGCAAGGTGATGATGGACCGCAACGCCCCGCAAGGCCTGCTCGACACGCCGCAGATGAGCTATGACGAGACGCGCGCGGTGATCGGCGAGTGGCACGGCAAGGGCCGCAACCACGTCGCAATTACGCCGCGCTTCGCCATCACCTCGACACCGGAGCAGATGCAGGCGGCGCAGGCGCTGGCCGCCGAATTCCCCGACCTGCACATCCAGACGCACCTGTCGGAAAACCTCGACGAGATCCGCTACACCTGCGAGCTCTACCCGCAGGCGAAGGACTATACCGATATATACGCCCGCTACGGGCTGCTTGGCGAAAAGACCCTGCTCGGCCACGCCATCCACCTCTCCGAGCGGGAGGCAGACGTGTTGAGCGAGATGGGTTCGGTCGCCGTGCATTGCCCGACCTCCAACCTCTTCATCGGCTCCGGCCTGTTTCCGCTGAACGCCATCCGGCGCCGCGAGAAGCCGGTGCGGGTGGCGGTGGCAACCGATATCGGCGGCGGCTCGAGCTATTCCATGCTGCGCACGCTGGACGAGGCCTACAAGATCCAGCAGGTTCTCGGCGAGCGGCTGAACCCGCTGGACAGCTTCCACCTGATGACCCGCGGCAATGCCGAGGCGCTGTCGCTCGTTGACAGGATCGGAACGCTGGAGGTCGGAACGGATGCCGACCTCGTGGTGCTTAACGCGGCCGCGACGCCGGCCATGGCGCTGAGGCTGGAGACGGTCACGACGCTGCCAGAGGAGCTCTTCCTGCTGCAGACCATGGGCGACGATCGCGCAGTGGCGGAGACCTACGTGGCGGGCAAGGCGATGAAGGAAAGCCTCAGTTGCTGACCTCTCCAGAGCTCATAGCCGACACAGATCCTCACCGTCTCTTCGCCCTGTCGTAGACCAAACCGCGCTCCCGCTGTCCTACCGCCACGACGACGACCGTGACGCGTTGGTCCTCAACGCGGTAGACCAGGCGGTATCCGGCTGCGCGGAGCTTGATCTTGTAGTGATCCTGCATTCCTCCCAACGCATCGGCAGCGACGCGAGGATGGAGGAGCCGTTCAGCCAGCTTCTTCTTGAACTGCTGGCGGAGCGTGGCGCCGAGTTTCTCCCACTCCTTTCGCGCCGACGGAAGGAATTCGAGACTATAGGTCATCGAGGCTGACCGGGACGCCCCTCTCCTCGGTCCGGCTCTTGACGATCTCCACGAGCACCTGGTCGTCAAGCGCATCGATCATCGCCTCATAGGTACTTGCCGGGACCATGTAAGCCATGACACGGTTGTGGTTCAGGACCGCGACAGTACCTCCGGCCGCGCCGTCCACAACGGCCGTCGGGTTCTTCTTCAGGTCAGACACGCTGACGGCAATATCGGCTTCGACGCGCTGCATGATGG
>JAEWOP010000271.1 GCA_023399635.1 Pseudomonadota bacterium | reverse complement strand
GGTCAGCTCCGTGATTGGCTGTGTCGGGGCCGTGAAATCTTCAGGAATGGCACCTCCCGGCGCCGGCAACTCGGTGATCGGCAATAGGGGAGAACCGTCGCGGCGGTCGAGGACATAGATATCGCCCTGCTTCGTCGGACCAACCAGTGCCGGAACAACCGTTCCATCCTCCTGAGTCAGGTCCAGAAGAACTGGCTGCGCCGGGACATCCATATCCCAAAGGTCATGATGTACCGTCTGCTGGACCCAGCGATCGGCCCCGGTATTGATGTCGAGCGCGACGATGGACGACGAATATCGCTCGACCGCTTCGCTACGCCCCATCCCAAGCTGGTCTGGCACCTGATTGCCCAGCGGAATGTAAACGAGACCCAAGTCTTCATCGACGCTGAAGACCGACCAGCTGTTGGGTGAGTTCGCCGAATACGTCTCACCTTCGGGAAGAGGCTCCGTCTGGGTCGGATTGCCGGAATCCCAGTTCCAGATGAGCTCACCACTGTTGAC
Source organism: Pseudomonadota bacterium (assembly GCA_023399635.1). Taxonomy (GTDB): domain Bacteria; phylum Pseudomonadota; class Alphaproteobacteria; order Rhizobiales; family Rhizobiaceae; genus Neorhizobium. Next base: position 14,128 of record JAEWOP010000271.1, on the reverse strand, counting down.
GTCGAAGGCACGAATGACGCCCGAAGGAGAACGGATCGAATAGTTGTCGTTGACAGCACCGCCGATGATGATCTTGCCGGCAACGATGACGGGTGGCGATGTCGAGTAATAATAGCCAGCCGGGTTGTAGGGCATCTTTGCTTCAAGCCTGAGCGTGCCCTGGTCTGCGAACGACGTGCAGACTTCACCATTCGTGGCATCAAGCGCGATGAGCCTTGCATCCGACGTCGGCAGGTAGACGCGCTGAGCGCAGGGATCCGTCGGCTGCGCCGCCGGATCCACGTAGTAGGTCACGCCGCGGCAGGTCTGGTGCTGGCGATCAGGGTTCAGCCCGGCGTTGGCGTCGAACTTCCACTGCTCCTGCCCTGTGGTCGCGTCGACCGCAATTGCCCAGTTGTGAGGCGTGCAAAGATAGAGGCTGTTGCCCACCTTGAGAGGCGTCACCTGGTAGGTTGTCTCGGCAACATCCTGCGGAAGCTTCACGTCGCCTGTCTGATAGCGCCAGACTTCTTCCAGCTCGCTTACATTTTCCACGTTTACCTGATCAAGTGGCGAGTATCGCTGACCGTACGGTGTTCGCCCGTACTGGTGCCATTCACCCGGCGGGACGTTGCCACCGAGATTGGGGGCCGCGGCAACCTGCTCTTCCGGCAAACGGCCCTCCAGGTCGGTGCTGTTGGTGAACATCGCAACAACGGCAATGAGGATGGAGATGCCTACGGCTGCCGCGAGCGGCGTCGCGCCGGCGGCATAGCTTGCGCCGGTAGGGCTCCGGAAGCCGAGCGGCTTTCGGATCCAGGGGGTGAGCAACCAGAGGCCAAGCACAATGATGACGCCTCCACGGGGTGCCAGCTGCCACCAGTCGAGCCCAACCTCCCACACGGCCCAAGCAAGCGAGCCAATGACCAGCACAGCGTACAGAAGAAGAGCCACTGGCCGCCGCATGTAGAGGAGGATAGCGGTAACGAGAAAGGCGATGCCAGCGACAAGATAATACACGCTGCCACCCAGCATCAGCAGTTGTGCACCACCTGCTGCAAGCGCAAGTCCAATCAACCCAAAAAGGATTGCGGTGAGTAAAATAGCCATTTCTGAAACCCTGTCCGACTACAATTTGGCGCAGGTCGCCCATGCACCCCGTTTCCTGAACGTGGCGAAAATACGAAAGTTCCAGTTTAGTCGAGAATCCGGGCTTGCTTTAGAAGCTTAGGAACCAACCGTGCCTGGTGGAGGTTGCGCCAGAAAAGGGACCGCCCTCCATGTCTACATCCACCCATGGCCCTGCCTTTGATGTGCCTGGCGAAGGCGTGGAAACGCTTGAGCAGGCAAGGGATAACGCCGCAGGTTGCACGCGATGCGATCTCTTCAAGGACGCCACCTATCTTGTCTTTGGAGAAGGACCTTCAAGGGCAGATGTCGTCATTGTCGGCGAGCAGCCCGGAGACAAGGAGGATCTCGCAGCTCGGCCATTTGTCGGGCCCGCGGGCCAATTGCTGGACCGTTCGCTTGAAGAGGCTCATGTGGATCGTTCAAGATGCTACGTTACCAATGCCGTCAAGCACTTCAAGTTTTCGCCGCGTGGGAAGCGGCGTATCCACGCGAAGCCGAACATCGGAGAGGTAAAGGCCTGTGCTTGGTGGCTGGCCACGGAGATGCACCTGATCCAACCGAAGCTGGCAGTCGCCCTGGGAGCCACGGCTGCGTACTCGCTGCTCGGGAAGAGCGTAAAGGTCACGCGCGATCGTGGCCAAATCTTCTCGAGCGATGCGGGACTGCCCGTCTTGGTGACCATTCATCCGTCAGCGCTCTTGCGAATCTCGGATCAGCCTGGAGCCGCGCTGGAGCGTGCTCGCTTCGTTGACGATCTCCGGACGATCACCAGATACATGACTTGATCCATGGGAGGGGCGTCGGTGGCATACGAACTCTACTACTGGGACGGCATCCAGGGACGTGGCGAATTCGTCCGCCTCGCTTTGGAGGACGCGGGCGCAGCCTACGAGGATGTTGCACGCACATCAGGTGGAACTGCGCGGATGATGGATTTACTAGAGGGGCGTAGCAGAAGCGACATTCCTTTCGCACCGCCTTTCCTGCGGGATGGCGACCTCGTCGTCTCCCATGTCGCCAACATCCTCGACTATCTTGGCCCGACACTGGGGCTGTGCCCTCCGGACGAAATGACCCGGCGGTTCGCACACGGCCTGCAACTGACCATCACTGACTTCGTCACCGAGATCCACGACACCCATCACCCGCTCGGAGTTGACGACTACTATGAGGAACAGGCGACAGAGGCGAAAGCGCGCAGCCGCGCCTTCCTAAACTCAAGGATGCCAAAGTTCATGGGCTATTTCGAAAAGATCCTGAAAGCCAATCCAGAAGGGGCGGCCTATGCAATCGGCAGCACTACGAGCTACGTCGATCTATCGCTGTTTCAGAGTGTCGAAGGCCTCCGTTATGCCTTTCCCAAAGCGATGGCCGCTTTCGAGCCTGATATACCGCATCTCGTGGAACTGCACTCACGTGTGGCGCGGAGGCCGCGGCTAGAGGCTTACCTCAGATCGGAGCGGCGGCTTGCCTTCAACGAATCCGGCATCTTCCGCCATTATCCTGAGCTGGATCAGGCCGTTTGACAAGCGGAGCCGCTGACGAGCTCTGCTCAATTCCCCGGCGCCGAGAGGTTCGCCCGCGTCACAAGAGGTCCGCAAAGATAGTCATCTACCGACGTCGCTCCGCCCGCTTTAACTCAAGCGGCATCTTCCCCAAGTTCCTGCAAAATCTGATGACGCGCTCTGTTGAGACGGCTTTTGACGGTGCCGACCGCGCAATCACAGATCTCTGCCGCTGCCTCGTAGCTTTCGCCCAGTATCGCGACGAGCGTTAGCACTTCCCGATAGTGTGGCGGTAGCTTCTGCAGAGCGCGCTGAACTTCCTTTGCGCGCGCGCTCATCTCCTGTGTCGCCGGCATAGGCGTATCACCAGAAACCGCTTCCTCAACACCTGGCGCTTCTCTGCCGAGAACCTTCGAACGCGTATAGAACGTGTTGCGCATGATCGTGAACAGCCAGGATTTGAGCTTCGTGCCCGGCTCGAACTTGTCGAGATTGGCCAGCGCCTTCATCAAGGTCTCTTGAACAAGGTCGTCAGCGTCCGTCGGATTTCTGCAAAATGTTCGGGCAAACGCGCGAAGGGCAGGAATGAGCTTCACTATGTCTGCACGTGCAGGATCACGATTCAACTGTGATTCAGACACCGTTGCCTACCTCTCCAAGTCGTGGCGGGAATGACGGTGGCAAACGCACGCTTCACGTCTTTGGTTCCGCTAAGATAATGAGCTTGTTCACGTTAAGTCAGGCTCCAACGGGAGCTACGGAACAAAGTTCCCGCGGGCCCTGTTGATAGGGATTTCATGGAGTTCTGTGTCGTGGCACCGCGTGCAAACTGGAAGGGCTATCTCAAGGTTGGTGAACTGAGTTGCCAGGTGGCGCTCTACACAGCTGCGTCCACCTCGGATCGCGTCAGCTTCCACATTATCAACCGCGAGACCGGCCATCGGGTTCAGCGGCAGATGGTCGACGCAGATACGGGGCATGAGGTCGACAAGGACGACATCGTCAAAGGCTACGAGGTCGCAAGCGGCGAGTACGTCGTTCTCGAACCGGATGAAGTGAAGGCCGCTGTTCCACAAAGCGACAAGACGCTCGAGATGGAGACGTTCATTTCTTGCGCAGAAGTGGACACCATCTTTCTCGATCGTCCCTATTATCTTGCGCCCGTCGACAAAGCCTCGGCCGAGGTCTTCAACCTGATCCGCAAGGGGTTGGAGCAGAAAAGCGTGGCTGCGCTGGCGCGGACCGTTCTATTTCGCCGGCTGCGGACACTTTTGATAAGGCCCAGCGAACATGGCCTGATCGCTAGCACGCTGAACTACGATCACGAGGTGCGACCGGCACATGAGATCTTTTCCGACATTCCCGAGTTCAAAATTGAGGGGGAGATGCTCGATCTGGCCGAACATATCATCGGCACCAAGCGCGGCACCTTTGACCCCACTGAATTCGACGATCGGTATGAGACAGCGCTAGCGGAGCTCATCCGCGCCAAGATCGAGGGTCGCAAACTACCAGAGCGACCCAAGCCGAAGGAAAAGAAGGTTTCCAACCTTCTCGACGCGCTACGCCAGAGTGCCGGCGCCTCGAATGCCAAGAAGACCACGACCGCGAAAAAGACTGCAAAATCTAAGAAACCGGCGTCCAAACCCAAGACCACTGCGCCCCAGAGAAAGGCCGGCTGACGATGGCGCTGGAGACCTACAACGAGAAGCGCAACTTCGAAGTTTCTCCCGAGCCAAAGGGGAAGAAAGCAAAAGAAGGCGGCAACAGCTTTGTCATTCAAAAGCACGCCGCGCGCCGCCTGCATTACGACTTCCGACTCGAACTGGACGGCGTACTGAAGAGTTGGGCCGTGACGCGGGGTCCCAGCTTGATGCCGGGCGAGAAGCGTCTCGCCGTTCATGTGGAAGACCACCCTCTGGATTATGGCGGATTCGAAGGGACGATCCCGCAGGGAAATTACGGAGCAGGTGCTGTCCTTTTGTGGGACCGCGGCATCTGGAACCCCATAGGCGACCCCCATAAGGGCTATGCCAAAGGCCACATGGAATTCGAGCTGAAGGGTGAGAAGCTGGCAGGCCGCTGGCATCTGGTCCGCATGGCAGACCGTCGGGGCGAAAAGCGAGAGAACTGGCTCCTCATCAAAGGAGAGGATGAATTCGCTCGAAGCGAAACCGATATCGATATCTTGGAGGAGTTGCCGCAGTCCGTGAAATCCGGACGGTTGATCGAAGAGTTGCAGGGCAAGAAGCCACCAAAGCCAAAGACGAAACCGTCTGCGGACAAGGCAGCCGCTGCGCCGACCGATCAGGAGTCGAACGGCCCTTCTCCAGGACAAGTCAAGAAGATCAAGGGCAGCAAGCAGGCGCCACTGCCGGACTTTGTAGAGCCACAGCTTGCAACGCTGGTCAAAGCTGCGCCGACTGGCAAACGATGGCTGCACGAGATCAAGCTCGATGGCTATCGTCTCCAGGCAAGACTGGACGGCGGCAAGGTGAAGCTTCTGACACGCACCGGTTTGGACTGGACGGCCAAGTTCGGAGCGGACGTTGTCGACGCGCTGCAAAACCTCCCTGCGCGTCAAGCCATCATTGATGGTGAACTTGTCGTCAATGGGGGGGCTGGCGCGAGTGACTTCTCGTTGCTTCAGCAAGACCTGAGCGATGGCCGCAGCGACCGGTTCGTCTTCTTTGCCTTCGATCTCCTCTATCTGGACGGCACCAGCCTTTTAGAAGCGCCCCTGATCGAGCGCAAATTGGCGCTTGAGGGACTGATCACCGGCAGCGGCGAGAAACTCCGGTATAGCGAACACTTCGATGACGAAGGAGGGCTGGTGCTCAAGCACGCGTGCCGTCTCAGTCTGGAGGGCATCATCTCGAAGATTTCCGATGCACCCTATCGCAGTGGCAGGGGGCGCGATTGGGTCAAGTCGAAATGCTCCTCCCGCCAGGAGTTTGTTGTAGCAGGATACGTCCCCTCTTCCGTCTCCAACACAGCGATCGGCTCGCTCGTGATGGGGTATTACGAGGAGGGCAAGCTGAGGCACGCAGGCCGGGTTGGCACCGGGTATAGCAGCAAGACGGCGCAGTCGCTTTTTCGGGATCTTTCGCAGCTTCGTTCACAGAAGAGCCCGTTCGACGAGAAGCTCACTGGGGTCGAGAAGAAGGATGTGGTGTTCCTGAAGCCGGAGATGGTCGCCGAGGTCGAATTCCGCGGATGGACTGCTGACGCCCATATCCGCCACGCCGCCTTCAGAGGGCTGCGGGAAGACAAGCGGCCTACGGATGTAGTTCGCGAAGGCGGTCCCATGAAGACTTTGGCCGAGCATCTGGAAGAGCCGGCTCGTCGGACAGTCACATTGACTCACCCGGACAGGGTTTATTGGCCTGACGCAGGCGTAACGAAAGCCGGATTGGCGGACTATTATGTCCAAGTCTGGCGATGGATGGCGCCGTTCATCGTGAACCGCCCCCTCTCCCTCGTGCGCGGTCCAGACGGCATCGCCAAGCAGCTGTTCTTTCAGAAGCACGCCTGGAAGGGAATGAACAAGAAAATCCTGACTGCGAAAGACCCCGCCAGTCCAGACGAAGAAGACATCATCATACGCGACCTCGAGGGGTTGCTTGGTCTCGTACAGGGCGGCACCTTGGAGATCCATCCTTGGGGCTCCACAGTCGCCGACTGGGAAAAGCCCGACATGGTCAACATCGACCTGGATCCGGGTGACGGAACGACGTGGGAAGATGTGATTGCCGCAGCCCATGAGGTTCGCGAGCGTTATGACGCAATGGGACTGGTTGGCTTCGTGAAGACTTCGGGCGGCAAGGGCCTTCACGTCGTGGCGCCCGTAACGCCAAAGGCGGAATGGCCGGATGTCAAAGCGGCGATGAAGGCGCTTGCCGACAGCATGGCCAGCGACAGCCCCGACCGCTATGTATCGACGATTACGAAATCGAAGCGGAAGGGAAAGATCTTGATCGACTACCTGCGCAACGGACGCGGTGCGACGGCAGTCGCACCTTATTCTACACGGGCGCGGCCGGGGGCTCCTGTGTCGATGCCAATCGCTTGGGAAGAGCTCAACAACGGCATCGGCCCCGCATACTTCAACGTTGGCAACGCTATTGCGCGGCTAGAGCAGCTTGATAGCGATCCATGGGATGGCTTCCGCAGCGCTGCGGCCGTGATCAAATTTAAAGCGGGCAAGAAGACGAGATTATAGAAGGCGACGTCGCTATTTGCGTGACGACTTCTTCTCGGCTGCCAAGCTTTTCTTCAGGGCGCTCATGATGTCGATGACATTGCTGGGTTCTTCAACCTTTGGCTCCGCCCGTTTCTTGACCTTCTTGCCCTTCTTCCGCTCGGCGATGATGTCGAGCAGACGGTCCTGAACAGGATCGTCTGCCATCGACGGCTTCCATTCCTGGGTCCGCTCTTCGATCAGCTTTTTCATCATCGTGAGGTGCTGGCTCGTCGGCTTTTCGTTGCCGACCGTGCCGAAATAATCCTTTGCATCGCGCACCTCATCACCATACCGCAACGTCCAGACGACGATGCCCTTGTCCTTCGGCGACAGCAGCACGGCGCGCTCACGGCGGTACATCACAAGCCGGGCTATCCCGGCTGTACCAGTCTGCGCCATCGCTTCGCGAATAACGGCAAACGCTTCGGCGCTGACTTCGTCGTCCGGCGCAAGGTAATGCGGTCGGTCATACCAGACCCAGGCAATCGACTCGAGGGGGACAAAAGTGTCGATATCTATGGTGCGGGTGCTCTCAAGCCCCACATTCTCAATCTCGTCATCTTCCAAGAGAACGTAGTCCCCTTCGCCTTTCTCGTACCCCTTGACTTGATCCTCGTCATCAACCGTCTCCCCAGTTTCGGCATCGACATACTGGCTGAGCACACGTGCCTGCGTTTCGCGGTTGAGATTGTGGAAGCGGACTTTGCCGCTTTCGGAGACTGCGGGGGTCATGCTCACCCTGCAGGTCACCAGCGATAGTTTCAGATAGCCTTTCCAGAACGCGCGCGGTGCCATGATGCCAGCCTCCATCAATCCCGCCGAAACGGCTCGCTCTTCTGTTTGGTTCCTGTCTCCGGAACAAACGGATTGGTGCCTACGTTTCCAGATCACTTTCCGCATAACCAGACGGAGGACCAAAAATGGGCGAAGACAACAAGCACCTGCCCCATCAGGGCGATCGTAAACCTGAAGCGGAGCCGACGGCACGCCAGGAGCAGGATAAGAAAGAACTTGATGAGCAACTGGAGGAAGGGCTGGAGGATACGTTCCCAGCGAGCGACCCGGTCGCGACAACCATCACCTCCATTCCATCAGGGACACCAGCTCCACCTCGACGCTAGCAGAGGTCGACTGGTTCGAGCGGGCGGACGCATTACGCGTGCGCCCGTTGTTTTTTGTTACCCGTGACTTTTTCGGGATTTCCGAAGTCAAGGGAAGTGCTGTATGGAGAGCTAAGGGAACATCAGAACAGAGGTAGACGATGGCCTACAATACGTCGTCAGAGGCCAGAATGGTGAAAACGATCAACCAAGATGCAGAAACCGCCGTACGTCTGGGGCGTCGAGTGACCCGGGAAGTTTCGGTGCTGTTGAGCGAGATCGAAAAAGAGCCCGTTCCCGACCGCCTGCTGGAACCTGCCGTCGAACTGCAGAAAGCACTGGCTGGGAAGCTCGACAATTAGTCGAGAAGGAGTTGCCACTCCAACCCGTCCACACAGCCTCCTATTCTTGCCCCGTTTCATCGATTCCTGAACGTCAACCAGACGTCACCAGTGCCTTGGTAACGCGAGCCGTCGCCGTCATCGGCGATGCTCCAGCAGGAACCTTGCATCCTCAGACTTGTTCGGCGTGACGCTAAGCAAGGGAGTATCTCATGGAAGATCCAAGACATTGTCGTCACCTGTGTGTCGACATGCAGCGTCTCTTTGCCGAGGACACGCCTTGGAATGTGCCCTGGATGGAGCGGGTCCGTGAGCCCATCGCTGTTCTCTCTGCCGCTCGCCCGGCAGAGACGATTTTCACCCGCTTCGTTCCCCCCAGGAAAGCGGAGGATATGCGCGGCACATGGGTGGAGTACTACCGGAAGTGGCCGATGATGACGCGGGAGGCCCTTGGCGATGACCTTGTCGACATCCTTCCGGAACTACGCGCCTTGGTGCCGCCAGCGGTGGTTCTTGATAAGCCAATCTATTCTCCATGGCTTGACGGCCGCCTGCACCACCTGCTGCAGCAGAAGGAGGTCACGACGCTTGTGCTGTCCGGCGGGGAAACGGACGTATGCGTGATGGCTGCTGTTATGGGGGCTGTCGATCTGGGCTACTCCATCATCCTCCTCAAGGATGCGATCTGTAGTACGTCAGACGAAACTCACGATGCGTCCTTGAACGTTCTCGGCTCCCGTTTCTCTACGCAGATCAGGATCTCAACCGTGAGCGATGTGCTCGACTGGTGGCGATAACGCGGAACCTTCCTCCCCAAAAAGCTGTTTTCCTACCAAGGCAAGTCCGAAGCAAAAGGGAAACGCCATGAAAGACGAAGCGCCAAAACCCGGTCGTCCGGGCGAAACCACGCAATGGCCACGTTGGGAGGGGCCCGCAGAGAACCGACCCAGCGGGTATATGCAAGGCGAAACGAACATCTTTGCCCAAAACGAGGACCAGCAGAAACACCATGGCGAAGGACCCGCGGATTATAACCGTCCCGACGAGCAGGTCCGGACCGCCGTGAATGAGGCTCTGACGCAAGAGCCCATGATTGACCCCACCAGTATCTCAGTCTCGGTTGTCGATGGACGGGTGGTGCTTGACGGGACTGTGCAAAGTGAAGCCGATCGCCGTCAGGCAGAGCAATGTGTTTCGACGGTGCACGGAGTTAGAAGCTGCGACAATAACCTCAAGGTGTCGGCGTCCTAGCCATGCCGTTGCAAGCAAAGGAGAGTTGAATGGCCGACAAACTTTGGTTCGTTATCGTGGCCCTAGGGCCGCTCCTGCTCGGCGCGGTAATCGCGTATAGCATCCTGAAGAAACGGCGTCTCAATCCCAATGAAAAGATTGAGCAGAAAGAGGCAGTTGAACAACTGTACGACAAACCGGACGGTGGACGTGAGCCTACATTCCATCGCCGCTAGATTAGAGCGGGGGAGCCGGAACTTTTCCTCCGGCCTCCTGTTGAATGCTGCGGAAATCACATAACATCAACCCCGGAGAGTATGATGGCTAACAAGACCCTCGACGATCTTTTCTATGAAACCCTCAAGGACATCTACTATGCCGAGCGCCAGATCCTCAAAGCGCTCCCGAAGATGGCCCGTGCTGCCCAGGATGAAAAGCTGAAGACGGCTTTCACCGAGCACAAGGAGGAAACTGAAGGTCAGATCGAGCGCCTGAAGCAGGTATTTGAATTGATTGGCAAGCGCGCCCGCGGAAAAACCTGCGATGCCATCGAAGGCATCATTTCGGAAGGCGAAGAGATCATGGAAGAGTTCAAGGGCACGCCCGCTCTTGACGCCGGGCTCCTGGCCGCCGCCCAGGCTGTTGAGCACTACGAAATCAGCCGTTACGGCACACTTTGCTCGTGGGCAAAGCAGTTGGGATTGAACGACGCTGTCAAACTGCTTGATGAGACACTTGCTGAAGAAAGCAACACGGACGAAAAGCTGACCAAGCTTGCTGAAACTGCCGTGAACTCAGCTGCTCAGAAGGCCGCTTAAAGCACCAGGAAACACGGTGCCCATGATACGAAAAAGCCCGGCAATGCCGGGCTTTTTTTAACTGACGTAGGCACCTTGGAAGGAGCCACTTGCTGGCATGGGTAACATCTCCCCGGTCAAGCTTTGGAAGCGAAAGACTCGTTTGCGCGTATCACGCGCAAGGCGGGCCTGAGCAGCCTCGACGGCCAGCTCGTAGGTATGAAACGAGCAGTCAGCCTCAACACCATTGAGAACATATGTCCATCCGCCGGGATGAGGAACGATATCGCAGTACTTATCCATGGGGCCCTCCTTATAGGCGCCCCTAACGTTCCAGCAGGCATATGGTTCCCGCCAGCCATTTGGAAGCTCGCTCCTTTTTCTCCCGCGATGGGAACTTCTGTTTGACTGACGCGTTCGCTGTGGGGCGAATGGAGACGAGTATGGCGGAAAACGAGGACGACTGGATCAAGAAGCGCGCTTATGCGCTCTGGGAAGAAGAGGGTCAGCCTCACGGGAAGGACGCAGAGCACTGGGAGCAGGCAAGGCGAGAATACTCCGCTTTCGCGTTGAAACCGGTGCGTCGTGCTGCGACGAAAGGAGCAGGTACCGCATCTTCAGATGGTGACCCTCCATCAGCGGAGCCCGGCGCGTCGAGGCGAGCTAAAAAAGCTGATAAATCGACGATTACAAAAAAATCTGCACCTCGACGCCCGAAAAAGTCTGGCGACGCTCCGGGCTGAACAGCTCCTCAAGCTTCACTCTGCCGCGGGTGCGAGCCTGCGGCTTCACGTATTTCCAAAGCAGCTGGGCATTGACGCGTGAGCGCTTACTCTACTCTAATCTCAATTGGGAACCGCTTAGCTTTACCATCAGTTGGACGCTCGAGGATGCGACCTCGGCGGAGACTGATATGATGAACGCTCACCTCCCCCTTGAACCGAAACGAAGCGGCACGTCACCAACGACGATCGTTCATCCGGAAAGAAGGAGGCGGAGCGCTTTGCCCATGAAGGTTCTGTCCGTTACCTCCGAATTGTATCCGCTCGTCAAGACCGGTGGCTTGGCCGACGTAACAGGATCTCTGCCAAAGGCGCTGGAACGATGCGGTGTGGAAACCACTACGCTTCTTCCTGGCTACCCCATTGTCATGAAGCAAACGGCAAACGCTTTGCCACTCCTGGTCTTTGACGATCTCCTTGGCGAGCGTGCCACGCTCCTGCATGTGCGAGTAGACGGACTCAACCTTTTCGTTCTGGATGCTCCAACACTCTACGATCGTCCTGGCGGCCCTTACGTAGATGACGCCGGCAACGACCACGCCGACAATTGGAAGCGCTTTGCAGCCCTTAGCCTCGCGGCAGCAGAGATTGCAGCCGGCGCGCTGCCGGGATGGCAGCCGGATCTGGTCCATACCCATGACTGGCAATCAGCGCTCACATCCGTGTACATGCGGGAAATGGAACTCGCGATACCTGTCGTTATCACGATTCACAACCTCGCCTTCCAAGGACAATACGCGGCCAACCTGCTCCCGGCTCTTGGCTTACGTGCAGAGCTGTACTCGACTGGCTGCTTGGAATATTTTGGGGATATCAGCTATCTGAAGGGCGGCCTTCAGACTGCGGATGCGATTACGACCGTCAGTCCGACCTATGCCCGCGAGATTCTGACCTCCCGCTTCGGGATGGGGATGGACGGCATCCTGAACGAGCGCGTGTCACTGCTCCGTGGGATTGTCAACGGCATCGATCTGGACGTCTGGGATCCAGCTACGGACCCGCATCTGCCTGCCAATTACGACCACTCGAACCTTCGCAGCAGATTGGAAAATCGCAAACTCCTGCTCGAGAAGTTCCATCTCGACCAAAATGACGACGGTCCTGTGTTTGCTGCAGTCAGCCGACTGACTTGGCAGAAGGGCATGGACATGTTGGCGGAGACCGCGGACGAGGTCATTTGGAACGGCGGAAAACTGATTGTGTTCGGTCGTGGTGATCACGCTATCGAAAACCAGTTGCTCGACGTTGCCCAACGCCACCCCGGCCGCATGGCAGTACATATCGGTTATGATGAGCCCACAGCACATCTGATACACGGCGGGGCCGACGCGATGGTTCAGCCATCCCGCTTCGAGCCCTGCGGCCTCACACAGCTCTACGCGCTTCGCTATGGATGCGTACCTGTCGTCTCCCGCACGGGAGGATTGTCGGAAACTATCATCGATGCAAACGATGCGGCAATGTCCGCTCGGGTTGCTACCGGCTTCCAGTTCCATCCCGTGACATCCGACGGGCTTCGAATGGCCCTTCGGCGGGCCATGCAGGCTTATAGCAACCCTAAGCAATGGGCCCGGCTGCAAAACCAGGGAATGAAGGCCCGTTTCTCCTGGGACCGGAGCGCCCAGCAATATGCTGCGGTGTACGCCAGCTTGGCTAAGAGATTGCCGGGAACGCTCCCTAAGGCGGCACAGCAGGTAGCCTTTTGAAGATAAAAAAAACCGGCCTGCGAGGCCGGTTTTTTCTGCCGTCTAGCGTTTTACACGCCTCAGGATAACGAGCGTCCGCCCTTCAAGTTCGAACTCAGTGTCTTGCTCAACCTCTACGCCTTGCAGTGATGGATCAGCCGTTGTCAGTTCCATAACCCACTTTCCTGCTCCCATCACAGGGATGTGGAAGGGTACAGTGCCTTCAAATGGATTGAAGAGAACGAGGACGTTGTCCCAGTGATCTTCGTCCGCTTCCAGATCAGCGCGCCTGAGATTGAGACCAAGGGTCGTGCCCTCCTGCCACTGCTCGGGGAGCTGTTCGCCCCCGCCGGCATTGAACCAGCGAACTTCCATCCCGTCCCGCCAGCTTTCCCGTCGGAAAATCGGTTGGGCCTGCCTCAGTGCGATGATCGCCTGCGTGAACTTGCGAAGCTCTTCATTGCTTTCCGGGAGACCCTCCCATTGAACCCAAGAAATTTCGCTATCCTGGCAGTACCCGTTGTTGTTTCCCATTTGGCTGCGTCCGAACTCATCGCCGGCAAGCAGCATCGGGGTGCCATGGGAGAGAAAGAGAGTGGCAAGAAAGTTTCGCTTCTGCCGTTCCCGAACGGCATTGATGCCTTCGTCTTCGGTCGGGCCTTCATCACCGTAATTGTAGCTGCGGTTGTCGTTGTGACCGTCGTTATTGTCTTCGCCGTTCGCATCGTTGTGCTTCTCGTTGTACGAGACGAGGTCGTTCAACGTGAACCCATCATGAGCCGCAACGAAGTTCACACTTGCCCACGGACGGCGGCCACGCAGATCATAGATGTCGCCGGAGCCGAGAAGCCTGGCCGCGAAATCGGGAGCGACATTGTCGCCCTTCCAGTAGTCGCGGATCGTATCTCGGTACTTGTCGTTCCATTCGGCCCAACCCGGCGGAAATCCACCGACCTGATACCCCCCTGGGCCGATGTCCCAAGGTTCGCCGATCAATTTCGTACGTGAAAGGATTGGGCATTGGGTAATCGCGTCGAAGAAACCGCCGCGATCATCAAAGCCCTCAGGCTCGCGCCCAAGAATTGTCCCCAGGTCAAAGCGGAAGCCGTCGACCTGCATGTGCTGAACCCAATACCGTAATGAGTCCATCACCATCTGCAAGACCCGCGGATGGGAGGTGTTAACGGTGTTTCCGGTACCCGTATCGTTGATGTAGTATCGATGCTGGTCTGGCAGCGTCCGATAATAGGAGAAATTGTCGATCCCCTTGAACGATAGAGTCGGCCCAAGTTCGTTACCTTCGGCGGTGTGGTTGTAGACCACGTCCAGGATCAC
>JAEWOP010000267.1 GCA_023399635.1 Pseudomonadota bacterium | reverse complement strand
GTGTGAAGCGCCGGGCGAAGTGCCCAAAGCGATCTGTTTCGACGGATCCGCAGTGAACATGTTCTCCATTCGAGTGAGAAACGCATCCATATCTGCCTTGGTCATCGCACTCTTGGTGATCGACCTGTCATCCAAGAACTTCTCCAACTCAGCATCGAATGCTTTTCGTGCATCTGATCCTTCCCTAGCGACGTCTTCGAACGGCTTCACATCTGTGTTGATGCCCGAGAATAGGTATTCGCCATTGACAGAGGTGTTGGCGAAGCTTCCGAAGGTATCGAGTGCATTTTGGATGGTCGTGCGTGCCACGGAGAGGTTGGTTGCGTCGCCGCTTGATCCAAGGCCGACAAGCGAGTCTAGAACCTTTTGGCCCAGCGCAGCCATCTTCGATAGCGCTTCTTCAGAGGATTCGAGGCGCTGCGTCGCAAGGGAATTCGTAGTGAGCATCGACTTGATGCGCAGGACGTCTCGCGTCAGATCCAGGCTTCTGGCGGTGGTTGCGCCTAGAGCCACACCGACATCTGCATGGCGACCCGTCGTAACCTCCTGCTGAGCAGCCACCATGTCCTGTTGCGCCTTGGCAACCGAATAGCGCATCGTTGTCTGAAGACTAACTGATGAGATGAACGATGTTTTCATGGCTTATCTTGCCGCCTCCAACAGAGCCTGCATCATCGCATCGACGGTCGACATGAGCTTGGCGGCTGCCTTGTAGGACTGCTCGATGTCCAGCAGCAGGGAAAGCTCCTCATCAAGGCTCACGCCGGTCTCACTCGAATAGGCATCGGTGGTACGGCTGAGCATCGCCAGCTTGTTTTCAGCCGCCGAAGCTGCTGTGCTACGGCGCATCTCGAGCCAACCAATGGAGTCCGCAGCAAAGGCCTGCAACGAAAGGGAGCCACCGACCTCTGTCGCCGCATTAAAGACCATCTTGAGATCGAAATTCTGATCGAGCTGGTTGAGAAGCTCTGAATAGCCGGTGGACTTGGCTTCATTGAAGGAATAGCCAGTTCCATTGATCCCGCCATCGCGGATCAGAGTTGGCTTTCCTGATGGAGGAATCACCACCGGATTAACGGCAATACGGGCGGCCAAGCCAGGTTCGATGGCTCCAGCCGCCGGCATGACGGCACCCCCGTCCCAGGTGAAAAGACCCGGCGATGTCGGCAATACAGCGGGATCCGCGGGGTCCTTCTCCGCAAATGTGACGATCAAACCCCGCGCAATCTCATCGAGTTGACTCTGGAAGAGAGGCGCAACCTCATCGCGGATCTGCACAAGCGCCTGAAGCGACCCCTTCGCACTAGTATCGGCTCCAACGCCTGCCTTAACGGCGACGCCATCAATGAACACGCTGTTGCCAATCGTGGAGGCGCCATAAGCGACGGTCGGAGCGAAGCTAACTTTGCGCGCCACCGTTTCAAAAAGCACCGTCCCCTCAACGGTGTAGAGCGCTATATCCTGGTTTTCGCGCACCACAGAGGTGATGCCCACGATCTCGGAGATCTGCTTCAGGAGCGTATCACGTTCATCAAGCGCGTCATTGGGATTGCCCCCAACGGCAATCTCCTGCTTCACCTTGTTGTTGGCTGTCTCAAACTGCGACAGCAGTTGATTCAGCGTGCCGACGCTCTGGGCAATCTCATCGTCCGCCCGCTTCCGGATTGCCTGAAGTTCACTGGCTGCTGTGTTCAAACCATTGACGAGGTCTTGTGCCGTCGAAATGACGGTCGCACCGAGCGTTGTTTCGCTAGGCTTGCTTGCCCAAGTCTGCAGGCTGTTGCGCAGGTTCGAAATCAGCTTAGCTGGCGACGTTTCATAATCATTGCCCCCCATTAGAGACTTGATTTCCTGAAGCCCACCCAGCAACACCGCCTGTCCGCTGTGCGTCGCGGTGCTCTCGATGGTCTGGCGAAGCAGCGCAGGGTTCTGCGATCGGGTGATCGCAACAACCTGTGATCCATTGCCACCTGTCGTCAACACCGCCGCACGCCGCACATAGTTCGCGTTCTGGCCGTTGGAGATATTCTTCGACACGACCCCGGTTTGCGTACCAGTGTTGCTCAGAATTGATTGTGCCGTAGAAAGTGCTGTCGAAAGGGTCATATTGACTGCCTCTGGGGATTAGCTCTCGTTACCTCTTCAGGTTGACGAGAACCTCCATAAGTTCGGAACCGGTCTGAAAGACCTTCGAGTTGGCGGTATAGTTGCGCTGCGCCTCAATCATGGAGGTCAGCTCTTCGGCGATATCCACGTTGGAATCCTCCAGCGCGCCTGACAGGATCGTGCCGTAGCTGCCGTTGCCGGCATAGCCCATGACAATGACGCCCGAGTCATTGCTTTGCGAGTAGACATTGCCGGCGAGCGGCTTTAGCTGGTCAGGGCTCTGCACGTCGGCCATGGCGATGCGGTACTTCGGCTCGAGCTTCCCGTTGGAGTATTTCAGGAAGACGATGCCATCCGCGCTGATCTCATGCCCAACCACGTCGCTAGCGGCATTGCCATCAATCTTACCGTTGCCGACCTTGAAATCGGCGGACAACTGAGTGGATCCGCCAATGTTGATCGTCAGGCCGTTGAACACTGCCCCCCCCACAACGACCGCTTGCGTTCGCAGCGAAGCTGGGGAGATGAGCTGACCATTCGCGTCGAAGCTAACCAGCGGAAGAGCAGCGAACCCATCTTCGGCGGTCGCGGCCACAGCAGATGTTCCATTTCTGCTGGTCACGTCCAAATCGATCACGATATCTGGGAGAGTGCCGCCCGTAGTGACCTCAGGGCCACCCGATGTCAAAGCGCCCGTGACAGGATCGAAAGTCAGCGCGCGTGTTGCCAATGGTGTGGTCGATGTCATCCCTTCGAAGACGTTCATCGTCCAGCCGGTTGGCGTCTTGAGATAATCGTAGCGCAGTGTGCGAGCGGCACCGGTGCTGTCGTAGGCCACTCCTGTAGTCTGAACAACAGTGCCGGTAGCGGCAGTCGCATCCAGATTTCCGCTGACCGTGGCCGCTGTCGTCGCTACTGATCGGCCGTTGACGGTGCTTGTTGTCACATCTTCTGCGTCAGTCGAGCTCTTCAGCCCTGAAAAACTTATTTCGATGCCTTCGAGAGGGCCTGTAGTGGTCAGTGTACTAGGATCGTTGGCCTCACCGAGCGCATTGAATGTCAGAGATATTGACCCGAGTGACGTTGATCCTTCCAGGACATCAACATCCCAACCTGTTCCATTCGCAGTGTACTCGTAACGCAGCGTCCGTGCAGTTCCGTTACTGTCGAACACCACTCCGGATTTGGGCAGAGGCGTTGTCCCTTGCTCCAGATTACCCGTGACTGTTACGTTCGTTGTTCTGGCGACAACCGGATCGATCGTCCGGCGCATGACGGACGTGCCCTCATAGCTAACGTCGACTGTCCAACTATTATCGGCCATCTTCGTGTATTTGAAATCGAGAAGGCGAGTGTTGCCCTGACTATCATAGGCAACCAGAGACGTGGTCTTGGCGTAACCAACAGGCTCCTTTGAAGGGAGATTGACGTCAAGAATGCCTGCTTGAGATGCGGCTGCGTTCAACGTTCCTGAGGATAGGTTGATCTCCGTCAGCCCGTCAAAGCCGTTGACCACGATTGTCGGATCATCCGTCGAGGAGTACTGGTAACCCATCAGCGTAAAGCCGGCTGCGTTCTGCAGCGATCCGTCCGACATGCCGGTGAAATTGCCAGCACGGGTCAGATATTCGATGCCGTCACTACCCTGCACGATAAAGAAGCCGCGGCCGTTGATGGCGAGATCTGTTGCAGACGTCGTGTAGGTGAACGTACCTTGCGTGGAGATCGAATAGCGAACGTTGGTGGTCACGCCACCAGAGTTGTATGCGCCTTCACTCGACGGCAGGATCATCGACGAGAATTGGGTCGAAGCCTTCTTGTAGCCGGCGGTGGAGGAGTTGGCGATGTTGTCGCCAACTGTGCTCAAGCGGTTGGCTTGAGCATTCATGCCGGACACACCGGTTCTCATGGTTCCGTAGAGGCTCATGGCAAATCCTCGTTATCGATTTTATACCGGGAGAATAGGGGGTGGGCCTTGCGTGAAGCTGTCTGGTTTTCCGCTTCGCCCTGGCAAAGCGGAAATCGGTCGAGCATCAGTTCCAGTCGATGCAGTAGCCAAGGAAACGCTTGGAATCGACCGGATCGAAACCGAGCTTCTTGCGCAGCTTCTTGCGCAGCTTGCTGATGTGGCTTTCGACGACGTTCTCTTCGACTTCCTCATCGAAGATGCCGTAGATCGCGTTGAAGATCTGGGTCTTGGAGACCCGCCGTCCGCGGTTGGCGACCAGATACTCCAGGATACGTCGCTCGCGGCGCGGCAGGGGGAAGACGTCACCCGCGATCTCCGGATCACGACCGTCCGAATACACCCGGATCTGGCCGATCTCGGTGTAGTTGGCGATTGCCTTGAGACGTCGCCGGATGGCGGCAGCCCGCGCGAGAATTTCGCGAGGATGCACCGGCTTGCGGACAACATCGTCCACGCCACTGTCAAAAAGTGCAAGCGTTGCGTCGAGTGAAGGTTGGTCGCTGACCGCGATTACCGGTGCTTGCGAACGGTCCCTGATCGTTCGCGGCAGTTCCAACATGCAGTCGCCTTGGCCGATCAGGAACGCCTCGACGGCATTGATGTCGCCGTCCGCCGCCGTGTTGACCCAGTCCGCGAATTCCGCCGGGTCGAACCCGGTCGATGGAATGCCTTCGCGGCCAAAAAGGGATGTATAACCGTCTTTAACGAGCTCGCGCTCATCAACCACTACGATCATTCGTCCGCCTCCGAATCAGTTGTGGTGCTTCGATGGACTATGGGTACGAATCGCGGGAATCGGGCACAAGCTGCAGGAAGTTAACTAGATAAATTAATAGTTGATTAACCATAACTCGGCGATTTGCACTAGATGTTGTGTTATCATCGCTCCCTACGCACAATTCGCCAGTGGATAATGTTAAGGATTTGAGTGTGAGGGGCTTGCCTTGCCCCAATGTCGCCGCACAGCCGCCACAGAACCCGCGACGAGTCTCATTGGCAGTTGGACAACTTCAGATTGTCAGTTCTGGCAGAACTGGCTGGCGTTCGGTGTCCACTTGCCATAGCCCGTAGCAACCAGGTTGCTGATCACCCGACATACATATTTCTTCTGTGCCGGGTCATTATGAGGCCCAGCGTGGTATCGTGCTACCGCCATCGTCCAAGTCTCATGGCGCCTGTGAAGGTTGCTCAGAAACTTTGCAGCGTACTCCACGTTGCGGCGCGGCTCGAACATGTCCGCTGGAGATGCGAAATTTTCACCGTGGAAGTGATGGTTGATTTGCATACAACCGATGTCGATCAGCTTGCGCCCTTGCCGTTTTGCCGCGTCGAATTCTGCAAGAGCCTGCTCTTGAGAGGGAGGATAATATGCCTTTCCTTCGACGTTCATCGCATAGGGATATAGGCTTCCCTTGCGCCCGGTTTCCGTCAGACCCACCGAGTACAGGATACCTTCCGGCACGCCGTACTTGGCCGCAGCCGCCTGAATTTCCTGTTCACAAGCGCCAGCTGAAGCGGCTGCTTCAGAGATAGAGCTGACCAGTGTGAACGCCGCCAGCGCCATCAATACCGGCAAGTGCCGAGTTCTCCAGAGAGGCTTCATCGCTCAGATTCCTGCTGTCGGCTGCCTCAGAGAAACGCTCTCCAGAGGGGTTGCGGTTGGCGCTGCTCTGGCGCTCCCCATTGCCAAGGGTTTGTTGTTGACCCGCCTGGGAGCCTTGCTGTCCCTTTTGAGGGTCGCTTTCCCCATTGGGTGCGATGCTGATGGAGACTTGATCCACGGTGAAGCCTTGCGATCGAAGAGAATCGAGCATCCCGCTGCTGTCTTCGCTGAGCTGCCGTTGTGCGGCCCGCGTCTCGACAGTCAGATGGACGTGTAGTTGATCGCCTATCATCTTCAGCGTTGCCGTGACCGTACCCAAGTCATGCGGCGTCATCTGCAGCTTCAACGAATGAACCACGGATCCGGAACTGCTTTGCGAAGCGATATTAGAAAGGCCGGCATCGGGTAGCATCGCTGCGGACCAGGCTTGGTCACCCACCATGGCTGCCATAAGAGAAGCGCTGTTGGTGCTGCTCTGCATGCCGATAAAGCGACGCTGGTCTAAGACCATCACAGTCTCGGCCTGGGATATACCCGTCTTGCCCTCAACTCCACCACCTCGCGATTGCGCGGCGGAGGTGAGCTCGCTGTTGAGACTTCCGTTCTTGACGTTAATGAAGCGGAAGTTCTTGTCTGAAGCACTCGCCACCCCATCTTCACCGGGCATCTCCAGCATGTCCGATGGAAGCATTGTGTCTCGTATCGGACGATCGACATCCGATGCAGCCTTTGACGATTTATCGACACTCCCGTCTGCGGCTTTGCGACCTTCGCCGCCATTTGACGAGCGCACATTCGCGGTCGGATTGGTAGCCGCGCTCAGACCCGCGAGGATGCTCAACAAGTCAGCCGCACCATTGATATCGGGCACTTCCGTCGGCGGGCGGTCGTCAACCACAGTCTCCACTGTCGGATCCATCCGTTCATCCACCACGAGCGGTATCTGATCACCTGAAGTGGTGTTGCGGTGTGACTGGGACTTGACCGTGACAGAAGCCGTATCCGAGGCTGACGGTTCCGGTTCGCCCTGATCCGACGTCATATGATCGGCTGCGCCACGCAGCGCCGTCTTCACACTCCGTTTTGCCGACTCGGCTGCCGAAATATCGATCTTGTCAGCAACCGGATCGGAAGCCTGCTGATCCCCATCTCCAGACGGTTCTTCGAAAGCTGCTCCTCGACCTGCGTTGGAGAGGGCCGCGGTGAAGCCTCCGGTCTCGCCGTGTTCGCTCGCAGTCCGTGCGCTCCCTTTGGAAGGCGCTTCCTTCGGAGCGGCTTTTGCAAGCACCTCAAGGGTCATGGCCTTACACCTTCTTCCTTCAGAAGATCATCGATCGCGCTAAGCTTCGAGCGACCGGTTTCGACAAAGCTCTGTAGTTCGGGATCCATTTTGACGTTGCTGCTAGCGAGCGGAGGAGGCTCCGTTGCGGCAGGTCCCGGGACATCATCCCCGGGAGACGCGATCTCAGTATCTGCGTCTGGTGTCGTGAGCATAGTGCGATCGCGATCTTGCGCCAGGCTTTCGGCAACCGGCTGCCGCAATACCTCTTCAGCTACGAAATGCGCGGCTTGCCGCAGGGCCCGATCACGAGGTGACAGTTGTTCATCGGAAATCTGTGCCAGACCCTCGACAGCCTCGCCAACATTGGGCGTTGGAATGTTTGCAAGCTCGCCATAGAGCTTGGCAAGCGTTTCTGGTGTCCCCGGCTCCAGGCCCGAAAGGCCTGCCGCCTTACTGGAAGCTAACCGCGCCAGTTCATTCTTACCCTGGACAGCAGCGCTTCTCGCAATCCGGAGGAAGACCTCACGTCGGCGTTCGGCATCCATGAACGCGATGGTCCCGTCAATGTCTGCTTCGCCCACCCTTGGATAGTGCTCCACCACCAACTGCACAAAAAAGTCAGCAAACTGACCCGCATATGGAGAATGGATGAAGCGGCGCGCGTATTTCCGCGCATAGCCCAAACCCTTTTCGACAAGGTCGGCATCAACCGCGATCGCGACGGAGCGCCGGAGTGCAGCCTCCTCCACGATAGTACCGGGCGCTGCCAGTCTCGCCATGTCGTAGAACTGGAGCGCTCCAACCGGATCCTTCGGCACCGTCACGTTGCCGCTGACCAGGGCGATATATGCCCCGATCCTCTGGTCTCGGTATTCGGTGGCCATCTGACCAAGCGAAGCCGCAATGAGCGTCCCCTTGCCGGCCAGGTACTTCCTTAACGCGTCGGCGACGCGAGTGTCGAAGTTGCCGGAAATGTCCCGATCCACGAGATATTCCAACGTCGCCGGATTCCCGCCACTCATCGCGTAGATTAGCGCTGCATCGACATTGCGGGGGTCATCGAAGGTGGAGGATGGTGCGGAACGGAGTCGCTGGTCGATCTTGTTGAGCATGAAACGCTGCATTTCGCCGGCCGAATGATCGCCGACAACAACGGTATCCTGAACGAACTGTAGGGAACGCAGCATGATGTATGGTGCCAAGGCGCTTTCATCCTGCGCCCTAGAGACTGACGGGACCAGGGCTGCAGCGGCAAACGCTACCGACACCAGAAGCGGCCGAACATCCGCCAGAGCCCACCTCATCCTTCGTCTGCCTGCACAAGGATCTCGATACGACGGTTCGCTGCCGCCAGGGGATCTTCGGGAACCTGCAAACGGCGGTCTGCATAGCCGGAGACCTGCTTTACCCGTGTTTCCGTCAGCCCGCCGCGCACCAGCATGTAGTAGGCACTATGGGCCCGCGACATGGAAAGGCGCCAGTTGTCGTTCTCGGTGCCCTTGAACTGCCGTCCGTCGGTATGACCGCGTATGAGAATATCACCTTGGCGGTCCTTGAGGATCTGGCCGATCTTCTCCATTGCCAGAACGAGTTCCTTGCGCGGCACGGCTGAACCGACGTTGAACATCGGATCATCGCTCTGATCCGTGATTGTCACCAGAACACCCCCCTCGGCTGGTGTCACAACCAGCCCTTCCGCCAGCTTTCCCGCCACCCCGTTGATCTCGGCCGAAATTTTTTCTCTGAGTTCGTTGGCTGCTTTGGCTGCATCCGGCGGATTGTCCGTCACCTCCTGCGGCGCCGCTTCGTCGCCGACGGCAGCTTTCTCTGCAGGCTTGATCTGCTCGCCGCTTGCGCGATCCGCGGCTTCAGGCAAGGAACTATCGATGCGTGGCTGCGGCGCCGCAAGCGCTACCTCCTGCTCCTCCGCCTCGCTGTCATTCTGGGCCGTCGTAGCTTGAACGGGTTCGGTCTGGCGACGGTCTTCCGCGCTCGTCACCTGCACCTGCTGGGTCCAGAAATCCGGATCGAACGGGTCGCGATAAGCTTCGCCACCGTCTGCCCCCGTTGCCGGTCCCGAATCCGCCGCACCGCCCTCGCCCTTGGCACTGACATTGGCCTGCTGACCGACCTCTTGCGCAATTTCGGCCAGAACCGAATAGGGGTTCTCGAAGTAATCTGCTTCCGAATAATTGGTTTCATCCCCGGAGATGGATGTAAGGTCTTCGCCGGTGGCCGCCGAGGATCCGACCGTTTCCTCGTCTGCCTTGACTTGCGACCGCTCCTTCTGCTCCTCGCCTTCGGCCTGATCGACAGGCTTTTCGATGCCCTTCTCTGCAGGAGTTTCGTCGGAAAGCTTGATGGGATTGAAGTAGCTCGCCATGGAGGCTTTGGTTTCCTCGTTTGCGGCATTGACGAGCCACATCACGAGGAAGAAGGCCATCATGGCGGTCATGAAGTCGGCATAGGCGATCTTCCACGCCCCACCATGAGCGCCGTCATGATCGCCGCGATGGCGCTTGACGATGATGATTTCATTCTTGCCGTGGTGGTGGTTTTCGCCGTCACTCATGCCCGCACCTCCTGAAGGCGCGCTGACCATGCCGAAAGACGTGTGACGAGAGCAGATCCGCCGACATCTGCCGCGATGTCCAGATCTGACGATTCAACATGTCGAAGCAGTCCGGCATGCTCGATGCCCAGTGCTACGCTCAGCCTTTCGAAAAGATGGGCGGGTCCCCGTACGGTTATGATCGCAGCATCACCCTCAAGGATGGCGGCGCGGAGCAAATCCGCGAGGTCTGCGACGGCTTGGGATACCAGGGCCTGCTCAACAACCGGCGCCAACACCCGCGCCGTTTCGTCGCTGACTGCTTGCGCAATCAGCAGGGCGGCCTCGCTCAGCTTCTTCTCCACCACCGTGGCGATGTCTGCCTCATACTTTGCGCGGATCTCCGCAATTGCCTCGGCGTGCGCCTTCTGAAGTTCCTCTCGCTCTGCTTCCCAAGAGGTTCGCGCTTCAGCAATTCCTGCCTCATACCCTTCGGCATGCGCCGCCGCCCGTTCCGCCACAATGTCGGGAACCTCCGGCGGGTCATCGGCCACAGGGAAGCTGTCGCCAAAGTCAAAACTGCCCGGATCCTCCGCAAGGATCGGCGGCGGCGGTGTCGGCTCGCCGAAATCCTTGAGGTAGCGGGCAATTGAGGCGGTCATCGCTTTTCCTGCTCATCACTGTTCGTTCATCAGGATGCACCACGCTGGACTCGGCGCTGCACCCTGCCTCCTGCACGCAACACGCATGCCGGGGAATCGCAGAAACGTTAGGGGATTAAACTTGCGCGAAGATGAAGATCGGCAGGCATGGGCATGCCTGATCCTCCACCTCCGACTACTCTTACTGACGGAAGAGGGTGAGAATGTTTTCAGCGTTGGTATTGGCAATCGACAGCGACTGGATGCCAAGCTGCTGCTGCGTCTGAAGTGCCTTCAGGCGGGTTGACTCTTCGTTCATGTCGGCGTCGACCAGACGACCGATACCTTTGTCGATCACGTCGATCAGCGACGCGACGAAGCCTTCCTGGAGATCCAGACGACTTTGGATAGAGCCAAGGCTGGAGCCGGCGCTAGTCATCGCAGTCAAAGCGCTTTCGACCAGCGTAACCAATCCCGCCACACGCTCTGACGATGTTGTCTGATCTATCTTGAAGTCTGACACTGACACTGCCACAGACGGTGCTGTCGCAGTCCGGTCGATCTGCCATTCATGGTCCGCAGTATCTGTGGCGGCGACTTCCTGTGCTGAGTTAACCCCTGAATCCTGCTCCACGGCACGTACCCAAGCGTCATCCGCAATTTTCACGAAACCTCTCCCTGCGCCCGAACCATCGGATGCAGCGGTCCAAGCTATCTTGCCACCTTCATCGAAACCGCCAGTTGCAGCTGTAACCTGAGTGCTCACCTCTGCTGTTGTGAATTTGCGGACATTGGTCGAGTTTATTGTGCCGCCAACATTGACATTAACCACAACGCCGTCACCGGCAATATTGTGGAGCTGATCCAGGAGCCCCGTGTTGCCTCCGGTATCAAAGAGGACTGTCGCCGCCGACAGTGTGTAATCTACAGTCTTCAAAGCAATGTTCCCCGCGGCTTCGCGCACAAATGATGCCACGATGGACTTGGTAACCGTTCCACCAGCCACGGCGAGATTGCTCTGCAGCCAGTTTTCGCCAGAGAAGGATGCAGCTTCAGAGATGCTCACGAGTTGTTGTTGGAGTTGAGCAATCTCTTCCTGGATCTTGTTTTTATCAACACCATCCTCGGTCGCAGCAACCAGCTTTGCCTTGATCTCTTTCACTACCTCGATCGCAGACTCCATGCCGGAATATGCAGTATCCACGGTAGCAGCCCCGAGACCGAGTGCATCTTGAACAGCACCCAAGGCTGAATTGTCAGACCGCATGGTGGTGGCGATCGACCAGTACGCCGCATTATCGGCAGCATTCTCCACACGCAGACCAGACGAAACACGTGCCTGCGTCGTCTCCATATCGCGATCGATCTGACGGAGAGTCTGGAGCGCTGCCATCGCGGCAATGTTGGTGAGAATACTGGTCATCGCCTGTCACCTCTGTCGTTGATGCACATCCATCCGCGAGGACGATTGCCTTCGACGGAGCAGCCTCATGCAGGGGGCCCATCATTACATGTGAGGGCGCGGTCCGTCGTGTGTTACCAAATCTTTGACGACGAGCGTTACTAGCCGTGGCTTGCGCGAAGCCATTGCCAAAAGCGGCAACAGGAACCGAACTAAGGGCTCGCGCAAGCCACAGACGTGGAAAAGCCGCGCCCCTTGCGGAGACGCGGCCTTTCGATCCAAAAAAACCTGCTTGTCAGGCGGCGGGACGAAACGCCCCAGCCAAGGGCACCACCTACTGACGGAAGAGCGACAGGATGTTTTCGGACGTGGTGTTGGCGATCGAGAGAGCCTGGATCGCGAGCTGCTGTTGAGTTTGGAGAGCTTTCAGGCGCGTGGACTCTTCGTTCATGTCCGCATCGACGAGCCGACCAATGCCGCTGTCGATGGAGTCCGTCAGCTTGGAAACAAAATCCTCCTGCAGGCCGATCCGCATGGCAATTGAACCTAGTGCGGCCGTTGCGCTGGTAATGGCTTCGAGCTGCGTATCAACAAACTGCAGGAGATGGGCCAGAACCTCCGCTTCTGTAAAGCCGGTTTGCTGCGCCAGCTCGGCAAGCTTTTTGATGTCGAGATTGGAAACAGATACCTTGAAATCGGTCTCTACCTTGCCGGGTGCGACGGAGTTCTTTTCGTCGATGAAATAATGATAGCTGCCTGCTCCTGTTCCAACGGTCAGAGCGGCCTTGACGCCATTCTGGTAGAGCGTGTTTGCAGGGGTCCCTGTTTGATCAACGGCAGTTGCCTTGACCCAGATGTCGTCAGCCCCAAGCTTGATGTAGGTCTCTGTCTTGTTCGGGTTCGTCGCGTGGTTGGCGCCGTAGACGATGGTTGCAACCGACGACGCCGGTGCCGTCCCACCAATGGTCACTGTCGCGAAATTTGGGTCTGTGCCGACAGCCACAGGAACCTGATTTGCGGCATCAAGGCTTACGATGCCAGCCTTCGTCGTGGCGGCGACGTTATGTTTCTCGATAACCGGCGCCGTCACAATGAACAAGCTCGTGTATGGTACAGCCGTTGCACCGGTCGATGCAGACGGCGCGGGCTGATGGTCGGGCGCCGTCGCCGTGGCTGTCACTTTCACCCAAAGATCTTTACCGGTAGCATCATGTGCTTGGGAGTAGCCTGTTACCGTTGTACCATCCGCCGCGTAGTTTGGGGTATTGTAGCGGACATACTTGTCGCCGGTGGCTGTGGTATAGAAATCGGGCAGTACATTGGTTGTACCAGCCGTGAGAACGTTCGTTCCATCGGCGGCTAACGCGTCGCCAGTGACTGTTACCGGCTTGTGGACAGTGATCTCAATGCTAGTTCGCTTGCCATCGATCTTTGCGGTCGTATCCAAAATCCCGTTCTTGATCGGGTTGCTGCCCGTATCGAAGAGCACCGTGGTCGAGTCGAGGTCGTAGTTAATCTTTTGAACCTTGACGCTTCCATCGGCGCTACGGACGAACGAACCCACGACACTTTCAGTTACAGGACCATTGCTGATATCGGCGCTCAGCCAGTTCTCGCCAGAGAATGAGGCAGATTGCGAAATGCTCTGCAGTTGATCCTGAAGCTGCTGTATTTCTTCCTGGATCTTAGACTTGTCGACACCGTCTTCGGTTGCGGCAACGAGCTTTGCCTTGATCTCCTTGACGACATCAACGACCGTTTCCATTGCGGCATAGGCCGTGTCGACCTTCGCGGCGCCGAGGCCGAGCGCGTCGCCAACGGCTGCAAGCGCCATGTTGTCGGAACGCATGGTGGTTGCAATGGACCAGTAGGCCGCGTTGTCGGACGCTGTGCCAACGCGAAGGCCGGAAGAAACGCGGGCCTGCGTGGATTCAAGATCGGTGTTGATCGAGCGGAGTGTTTGGATCGCCGCCATTGCGGAGATGTTGGTCAAAATGCTGGTCATGATGTGCCCCTTGAATTGGCTGATCTGAAGGGACATCCCGGTGTTGCCGGGAACGATGGTGCGGCCTGATGCCCGTTAACCTCTTTTTCGTCTTGGTTAACCCATCGTTGCGATGGGCTCAGTTAAGGCAGGAATGGTTAACAAAGGTTAAACAGAAGTTCACCAAAGTTAATGAAACGGAAAAATGCGCATGAAAAAGGCCGCGCGTGGAGCGCGGGCGTTGCCCGTGTTGATGATGTTGCCGATTAACGGAAGAGCGAGAGGATGCTTTCCGAAGAGCTGTTGGCGATCGACAGAGCCTGGACAGCGAGCTGCTGCTGGGTCTGCAGGGCCTTCAGGCGGGTCGACTCCTCGTTCATTTCCGCATCGACCAGGCGGCCGATGCCGCTTTCGATCGAGTCGGTCAGCTTGGAGACGAAGTCTTCCTGCATGTCGATGCGCATCTTGATCGAGCCAAGATCGGCAGCGGCGGAGGTTGCCGTCTTCAGCTGGTCATCGACATACTGGATCAGCTTGTCCAGTACTTCCTTTTCGGTGTAGCCCAGCTTGGTCGAGAGATCACCTAGCTCGGTGATGTCAAGATCAGAGACGGAGACGCCGACGTCGGTTTCGACCTTGCCCGGAGCAGTGCTGTTCTTTGAGTCGATGTAATACTCATTGCCATTGACTGTGACCGCCTGCTGACCAGCAGCCTTCGCCTTTCCGGCGTCCGTCGTTGCCACCGCGCCGTTGCCACCAGCCAAGACCTTAACCCAAGTGTCATCGGCCCCCAACTTAACGTAGGTTTCCGTCTTGCCTGGATTGAAAGTGCCTGGGGTTATAGTGCTTTCCTTGTAGTCGGAGTAGATCGTCTTAACGCCAAGGTTCGCTGGGTCGGTCACGATCTTGGTAAAACCATCGGCTGAAACCGTCGCCTTTTCGGCTCCCGTCATGCTGGCATAGACGCCGGTAGTAGCAGTGAAATTCGCTGCAGTTGTCGGTACGAAATCCGTGCCAAGTTCTGCAAGCGCAGCTTCAGTAGTTGCGGCAACGGAAACCTTGGTTACGACAGGCTCCGTCTGGATGTAGAACTTACCATCTGCGGCGGCTGTCATGCCAAAGTCAGCAGCAAACCCGCCCGTAGTAGCGGTCGCGATTGGCGTCGATGAATTAATAGGCTTTGCTGTTTGGTCGTTTGGAGCGGCCGGTGGAGTTGCTGGGGCAACTGGGTCAGCAGACCACTTGACTTTAACCCATAGCTCCTTGCCGTTTGCATCAAGTGCAGGGCTGAAGCCCAGCGGTCCGCCGTTAGCGTCGAATTTCTCGGTGTTGTGGCGAATATATGTCTCACCACCATCGGTGACATAGTAGTCTAGCTTGGCAGTACCATCTAAATCTAGCTGCTTCAGCGCGCCTCCACCCTGGGCGAGCTGCTCACCAGTCGCGGTGACCGGCTTCGCCGTCGT
>JAEWOP010000265.1 GCA_023399635.1 Pseudomonadota bacterium | reverse complement strand
GTTGGCGGTCCGCTCTTGATTGCGACAGCGCTCTTCATGGTCGCGACGGTGATCTCGCTCATCGTCTCGAAGATCGTCTTCAAGCACCTGCCGGTCATGCCCTTCGTCTCCGGTGTCGTCGTCATGGTTTTCGGGACGCTGTCCATCTGGCTGCAGGACGAGACCTTCATCAAGATGAAGCCGACGATCGTGAACACCCTCTTCGGCGTGGTGCTGCTTGGAGGCCTGTTCTTCGGAAAGTCGCTTCTCGGCTACGTCTTCAACGCCGCCTTCGATCTTGATGAGATGGGCTGGAAGAAACTGACCTTCCGCTGGGGCATCTTCTTCCTTTTCCTGGCAGTGCTGAACGAAGTCGTCTGGCGCAACTTCTCCGACGACTTCTGGGTCAACTTCAAGGTCTGGGGCACGATGCCGATCACGCTCGCCTTCACCTTCGCGCAGTTGCCGCTGATCATGCGCCACACCATTCCTGACACGGCGGCGGAAGCCGAAAAGTGAGCTCTGTCACGGCTCCTTCTTCCTCGTCTTCGCGGCGCTGGCTTGCGGTGGCGTGCACTCTCTTCGCACTTCAGCTCGTGGTCCTGTACGCCATGGGACGCATCCCGATTTGCGAATGCGGTTACGTCAAGCTCTGGGAAGGCGGGGTCAATTCCAGCGGCAATTCCCAGCACCTGTCGGACTGGTACACGCCCTCCCACATCATCCACGGCTTCCTGTTCTACGGCTTCGCCTGGCTACTGTTTCGCCGGGCGCCGCTGATGGCCCGGCTCTCCCTCGCTGTCCTGATCGAGGCGGCCTGGGAGGTGCTGGAAAACACGCCAATGGTGATCGACCGGTATCGAACTGCGACCATGGCGCTCGGCTATACCGGCGACAGCATTCTCAACTCGGCGATGGACACCCTCTTCATGGCGGTCGGCTTTCTGGCCGCCGCCCGCCTGCCGATCTGGTTGACGGTGCTGATCGCAATCGGCTTCGAACTCCTGACAGGCTGGATAATACGCGACAACCTGACGCTAAACGTCCTGATGCTGCTCTGGCCGGTCGATGTGATCCGGGAATGGCAGGCGGCGTTGGGCTGACGGTCAGGCGCCGGCGGCGGCCTTCTCGATCGCCGGCAGCAATTCCTGGCTCAGCGTCCGTTCGTCGAATGGACCGACCTTCTTGTAGAGGATCGTGCCGTCCGGGCCGACAAGATAGCTTTCCGGAATGCCGTAGACGCCCCAGTCGATCGCGGCCTTGCCGTTCGGGTCGACGCCGATCGCATCATAGGGATTGCCGAGCTCGCCGAGGAAGCGCAGCGCGTTGTCGTTGCGGTCCTTGTAGTTGATGCCGACCACCGTCAGCCGCTCGTCCTTGGCCAAATCCTTCAAGATGGGGTGCTCCTGCCGGCAGGGCACGCACCAAGAGGCGAAGACGTTGACGAGCGTCAGCTTGCCGTCGAGCGCCGCATCGGTGAGCGCCGGAGTGTTCGACCCTTCCAGGGCAGGCAGGGTCAGTGACGGCGCCTTCTGTCCGATCAGAGCGGAAGGGATTGCGGAGATGTCGCGGCCGTTGACGTCCTGGTCGTAGAGCATCTTGCCCGCCACAATGGCAAAACCGGCAAAGATCAGCAGCGGCAAGAGGGCGAGCATGTAGCGCCCAAGGCCGCGGCGACGGGCTGGCGGCTCGCTATCGGTGGTCATTGCGCTTCCCCTGTTGGGGTGGAGGAACGGCGACGGATGCCGGCGCGCTCCAACTCCGCCAGTTCCTTCTGGCGTGCCTTGCCGTCCGACCAGATCCACCCCGCGGCAATGAAGACGATGAGCGCAGATACGGCATAGGAGAGGGCAATGTAAAAGCCGTGGCTCATCTTCAAGCCTCCCTGTTTGCCATTCGGGCGGCCAGGCGGCGTTGGGCGCCAACACGCCGGCGCCAGATCTCGTTGCGCATCGCCATGAGATGCAGGGTGAAGAACAGGAGGGTAAAGGCGACGGCCATCACCAAGAGCGGGACCAGGAACTCCGGATCAATGGTCGGGCCGTCGAGCCGGATCACACTGGCCGGCTGGTGCAGCGTGTTCCACCATTCGACCGAAAACTTGATGATGGGGATGTTGACGAAGCCGACGAGGATCAGCACCGCGCTCACCCGCGCGGCCTTCGATGGGTCGTCCATGGCCCGGTTCAGCGCGATCAAGCCGAGATACATCAGAAACAGCACGAAGACCGAGGTCAGGCGTGCGTCCCAGACCCACCAGGTGCCCCACATCGGCTTGCCCCAGAGGGAACCGGTGGCAAGCGCGATCAGCGTGAAGGCGGCGCCCAGCGGCGCTGCGGCCTTGTGGCTGACATCTGCCAGGGGATGGCGCCAGACCAGAGTGCCGATCGCAGATAGCGCCATGACGCTGTAGCACATCATCGACAGCCATGCGGCCGGAACATGCACGTACATGATGCGCACGGTTGCGCCCTGCTGGTAATCGCCTTCCGTGGTAAAGCTGAGATAGAGTCCGATGGCGAACAGGCAGATGGTCACCGCGGCGAGCCAGGGGATCACCTTGCCGGCTAGGGCAAGGAACCGTGTCGGATTGGCGAGATCGCTGAATTTGGTGATGGCGAGGCTTTCGGTCATGGCGTCTTTCTAGGCGATCACGGCTGCGGCAGGCTTGATTCTAGTCAATCACCGGCGTTTCGCAAAGCCAGCGCCGCACCCAGCGGACCAATGACGGCAAAAAACAGCGTGATGGCCGACAATATCAAGAAAGGCGGCATAAACGGGGCAGGGTCCTCGACGGCGGCATAGGAGGCGCTGACACCGAAAATCAGCACCGGAATTGCGAGCGGCAGGACGAGGATGGAAACCAGCAGCCCGCCCCGCGGCAAGGCGACAGCAACGGCGGCACCCACCGCTCCGATGAAGGTCAGGGCCGGCGAGCCGACCAGCAGCGTGAGAGCCACCGCGCCGATGGCCACCTCGCTCATATTCATGAACAGCCCGAGAAGCGGGGAGGCAATGACCAAAGGCAGGCAGTTGGCCAGCCAATGCGCCAGGCATTTGACCAGCACCGTCAGCACCAGTGGGTGCTCCTGCATCAGGATCAGGTCGAGCGACCCGTCCTCCCGCTCGGTCTGGAAAAGCCGGTCGAGCCCCAGCAAAGCGGACAAGAGCGCCCCGATCCACACAATCGCCGGGCCAATACGGGACAAGAGGTTGAGGTCGGGACCGACCCCGAAAGGAATCACGGCCACCACCGTCATGAAGAAAAGGACCCCGATCAGCGCGCCGCCGCCGGCCCGCACTGACAGCTTCAGGTCGCGAAGCAGAAGTGCCATCATACGAGCACGCCCTCCGGCAGGTCCGAAAAGCCGGCCATTCGCAGTTCCTGTGTATTTTCCAGCCCCAGCGGTTGATGTGTTGCGGCCAGAAGCAGTCCACCGGCCTGAAGATGGCGCTTGATCAGGTCCGTGAAGGTTTGTTCAGCGCGGCTATCGAGGGCCGCGGTCGGCTCGTCGAGAATCCAGACCGGCCGGTGGGCAACGAGCAGCTTGGCGAATGCCATCCGTCGCTGCTGGCCGGCCGAGAGGTAACCAAAGGGGAGATGGGTAATGCCGCCAAGGCCAACCATCTCCGCGGCTTCGGGAACGGAGGCGCCGGTGCCTCCCGTGAAGTCACCAAAGAAGGTCTTCCAGAAGGACAGGTTTTCCGCCACGGTCATCTCTGGCTTCATGGCGTTGCGGTGACCCAGATAGTGGCAGACTTCGGCCGGTCGGCTTTTGTCTCCAGGGCCCGTCCAGGTGATCCGACCTGCATCGAGGTGGAGGAGGCCCGCCACCGCGCGCAGCAGCGTTGACTTCCCGGAGCCGTTTCGGCCGGTCAGAATCAGCGAATCGCCGGCGGTCAGGTTGAAGGAAATGTCCGAGAAAAGCAGGTCTTCGCCGCGGCGCGCGGCCAGCCCTTGCGCGTTTAGCCGCATACGCGTCGCCTTTGTTAAGATTTTAATCACCGACTGGAAAAATTTGCGCAATTGCCACTTTAGCAGTCTGGAACCCTTCTTAGAAACTATCTATAAGCTTCGCAACCACGCCAGCGACCGGCGTGATTATCATCTTGCGCCGAACCTGAAGACGAAAATCTTCTCGTGCGGATAGCGGAAATGGTCGCACCCGCATCCTGATGTGCAGTAGTGCATAGGCGTCCGCACGCGCGTGTTGGCTCTATAATCAGCGGGGTTGTTCCGTGACCAAATCTCTCGACAGTTTCAATTGTCGCTCCACCCTTACCGTCGGCGGTAAGGAGTATGTCTATTACAGTCTTCCCAAGGCGGAAGCGAACGGTCTCCCCGGCGTATCGAAGCTCCCCTTCTCCATGAAGGTCCTGCTGGAAAACCTGCTGCGCCATGAAGACGGCGTGTCTGTCACCAAGGACCAGATCCTGACAGTTGCCGACTGGCTGAACAACAAGGGTTCGGTGGAAAGCGAAATCGCTTATCGTCCGGCCCGCGTGCTGATGCAGGACTTCACCGGCGTTCCGGCGGTGGTCGACCTTGCCGCCATGCGCGATGCGATGGTCTCGCTCGGCGGCGATCCTGAGAAGATCAACCCTCTCGTCCCCGTCGATCTCGTCATCGATCACTCGGTCATTGTCGACGAATTCGGTACCCCGACCGCCTTTGCCCGCAACGTAGAGCTCGAGTACGAGCGTAACGGCGAGCGCTACCGCTTCCTGAAGTGGGGCCAGCAGGCGTTCAAGAACTTCCGCGTCGTGCCACCCGGCACCGGCATCTGTCACCAGGTCAATCTGGAATACCTCGGCCAGACGGTCTGGACCAAGGACGAGGATGGCGAGACGGTTGCCTACCCCGACACCTGCGTCGGCACCGACTCCCACACCACGATGATCAACGGTCTGGGCGTCCTTGGCTGGGGCGTCGGCGGGATTGAAGCCGAAGCGGCCATGCTCGGCCAGCCGGTTTCCATGCTCCTGCCTGAAGTCATCGGCTTCAAGCTGACCGGCAAGCTGAAGGAAGGCGTCACCGCGACCGACCTCGTGCTGACCGTGGTGCAGATGCTGCGCAAGAAGGGCGTCGTTTCCAAGTTCGTCGAGTTCTTTGGCCCAGGCATGGACAACATGCCGCTCGCAGACCGTGCGACGATCGGCAACATGGGACCGGAATACGGCGCAACCTGCGGCTTCTTCCCGGTTGACGGCGAAACCATCAATTACCTTAACATGTCCGGCCGCACCAAGGATCGGATCGCGCTTGTCGAGGCCTATTCCAAGGCGCAAGGGATGTGGCGCGAAGGCGACGGTGCGGATCTCGTCTTCACCGATACGCTTGAACTCGATCTGGGTGATGTCGTCCCGTCGATGGCTGGCCCGAAGCGTCCGGAAGGCCGCATTTCGCTCGAAAATATCGCGTCCGGCTTCGCCAGCGCCATGGACGCCGATTACAAGAAGCCCGGCCAGCTTTCCAACCGCTATGCCGTTGAGGGCGAAGACTTCGATCTCGGTCATGGCGATGTTGCGATCGCAGCGATAACCTCCTGCACCAACACCTCGAACCCGAGCGTGCTCATCGCCGCAGGATTGCTGGCACGCAATGCCGTGGCCAAGGGCCTGAAGACGAAGCCGTGGGTGAAAACCTCACTGGCACCTGGATCCCAGGTCGTGGGCGAATATCTTGCCAAATCCGGCCTGCAGGAAGATCTCGACAAGCTCGGCTTCAACCTCGTCGGCTTCGGCTGCACGACCTGCATCGGCAACTCGGGGCCTCTCCCGGCGCCGATCTCGAAGACCATCAACGACAAGGGCCTGATTGCAGCGGGCGTGCTTTCCGGCAACCGCAACTTTGAAGGCCGCATCTCGCCGGACGTTCAGGCGAACTATCTGGCGTCTCCGCCGCTCGTCGTTGCCTATGCGTTGGCCGGTTCGGTTCAGAAGGACCTGACGTCCGAACCGATCGGCGAAGATCAGAACGGCAATCCGGTGTTTCTCAAGGACATCTGGCCGACGTCGCAGGAAGTGCAGGAGTTCATCCTCAAATACGTCACGCGCGAACTTTACGAGACCAAGTACGCGGATGTGTTCAAGGGAGACGAGAACTGGCAGGCTGTGCAGGTTCCGCCAGGCCAGACCTATGCCTGGGATGACAAGTCCACCTATGTGCAGAACCCGCCCTACTTCGTCGGCATGGGCAAGAGCGGCTCCGGTCTCAAGGACATTAAGGGCGCTCGCGTTCTTGGCCTGTTCGGCGACAAGATCACCACCGACCACATTTCACCCGCCGGTTCGATCAAGGCGGCATCTCCTGCCGGAGCCTATCTGATGGACAACGGCGTCGGTGTCGCCGACTTCAACCAGTATGGCACGCGCCGCGGCAACCATGAAGTGATGATGCGCGGCACCTTCGCCAACATCCGCATCCGCAACTTCATGCTCGGTCCGAACGGCAAGGAAGGCGGCTACACGATCCACTATCCTTCCAAGGAAGAGATGTCGATCTACGACGCTGCGATGAAGTACAAGGCGGAGGGTGTTCCGCTCGTCATCTTCGCTGGCGTGGAATACGGCAACGGGTCTTCCCGTGACTGGGCGGCCAAGGGCACCAATCTTCTTGGCGTGAAGGCCGTGATCGCGCAGTCCTTCGCGCGAATCCACCGCTCGAACCTCGTCGGTATGGGCGTCGTACCCTTCGTTCTCGAGGAAGGCACCACCTGGTCCAGCCTCGACCTCAAGGGTGACGAGACGGTATCGATCGAAGGCCTGGAAGGTCCGATCAAGCCGCGTGAATGGAAGACGGCCAAGATCACCTACGGTGACGGCTCGGTAAAGGAGATCAACATCCTCTGCCGCATCGATACACTCGACGAGGTCACCTACATGAACAACGGCGGCATCCTGCAGACCGTTCTTCGCGACCTGGCTGCCTGATCCAAGACAGAGCACCCCCCGGAACCCCGGCGGGTGCTTTCCCCTTCCGACCTTGCGGTTCGCGCGCAGGAGCCAGATGTGAGCGCCGCGATTTTGCTCGGCATGGCATGTGCCGTCTTTCTTACGTCCCTGCTTTCGGGCGTCTTCGGGATGGCCGGTGGCCTGATCCTTCTCTGGATACTGCTTTTCCTGATGCCTGTTGGCGCCGCAATCGCGGTTCATGGTGTCATCCAGATGGTCGCGAACGGTTCGCGTGCCTGGTTCTCGCGCAGCTATATCGACTATTCGATCCTGGGCACTCTATGCACCGGTCTCGCCGTGGCGGCGGCTGCCCTGCTGATCGTCGACTACAAGCCCAACATCATTGTCGTGTTGATCGCCATCGGCCTCATGCCGGTGCTGGTCTGGCTGCCGGTCCAGCGCTTGCGCCTTGACGCGTCACGGCCGTCGCATGCCTTGGTCTGCGGGATCATCGCCGGTGCCCTCACCGTTGGGGTCGGCGTGTCCGGGCCGACGATCGACATCTTTTTCATTCGCACGCAGATGGATCGCCGCAAGGTGATCGCGACGAAAGCCGCGACGCAAGTGATCTCTCACGCCACCAAGGTGGTGTTCTACTGGAACGCGGCCAGCGCCCTGCCCACTGCCGACTGGACGGCAATCGCGCTCGCCGCGCCGATCGCCGTACTCGGAACGCGCGCCGGCAACGTCATCCTGCAGCGGATTACGGACGCCAACTTCCGGGCGTGGACACGGTGGATTGTCACCGGAATTGGTGCAGTCTACCTTGTTCAGGGTGTTCGGCATCTGATCTGACAACTTGTTCTGCAAGTCTTGGCCGCGCCATTGTGGCTCACCCCATCGTGACTTCCTCTTGACGCATGATGGCAGTTACTTTCCGGCTCTTCCGCGTTAGCTCTTGATCCGCGCGCGCGAGCGTGGCTAACAGGCTGTATCCGAAGAGGTCCGCAATCTCATGCCCCTGATCATCCGCAGCGCCATTGTCCTTGCAACCTTACTGTTCGCGGGAAGCGCGACAGCGCAAGAGCGTATGGCGCCAAAGGGCGTTGTGGAGCTTTTCACATCCCAGGGCTGCGCGTCCTGCCCGCCAGCCGATCAGATGCTGAAGGACCTGATCCGCCAGGGGGACGTGGTGGCCCTCGCCTATCATGTCGACTACTGGAATTATCTTGGATGGGCGGACACCCTCAGCTCGAAGGAAAATACGGAGCGACAGTATGGGTATGCCCAATCCTTTGGGCGCAGCGGCGTTTATACGCCCCAGGCGGTGATCAACGGCCGCGACCATGTGAAGGGCACCGAGCTCGGCACGATCAACGGCAAGATCTCCAGCCTCTCCACTTCAGGCAAGGGGCTGACGGTTCCGGTTCATGCGCGCATGCATGGCAAGGAAATTGCGATCGAAATCGGGGCAGGGCAGGGTGAGGCGGAGGTGGTGGTCGCCTATTTCACCAAGCGTCAGCAGGTGGAGGTCGAGAAGGGAGAGAATGCCGGGAAGAAGATGGATTATTGGCACAGCGTCTACGACGTGCAGTCCATCGGGATCTGGAACGGGAAGCCGCTCAAGCTGACAATACCTGGAAAGCTGATGGGCAAGTTCAAGAAGGATGGATTTGCAGTGCTGCTACAGACGTCGGGGCCAGGCGGGGAGCCTGCGGCAATCATCGGCGCAGCCATGCTGATGGCGGGACGGCACAAGCGCTGAGCGCTAGCGGGAGTGGATCCGATCCGGAAACATTGGGGGCTGGGGGTAAGGGGTCAATGCAACCGGATCGGATCATGACAGGCACCGCGAAGGAACCAATCAATGGCGCGAATGTCGCGTCCGAATTCGGCAGTCTTTTGTTCGAATTGGGGCGAGAATAATTTCTGCTGTCAGAGACAGCGCGGCAACCTTGGTGGTTGCATTTTGCCGGTGCTGAGGCAGACTGTCATGCCTCTGACATCATCAACGGAGCAGTGATGAGCGATCAACCGGATTTGCCTGGAAGCCACAAAAGCCAGGATAACGTGGTCGTCAGCCTCACCGAATACCGCCAGAACCAAGATCCTGCGCCGGTTACCTTTCATCGACGCGAGCTCGACGCGATCTTGAGGATCTACGGACGCATGGTCGGCGAGGGCGAGTGGAAAGACTACGCGATCGACCACATGAAGGACCGAGCCGTCTTTTCGATCTTCAAACGATCAGGTGAGATGCCACTCTACCGCATCGAGAAAAACCCGAAGCTTGCATCCAAGCAAGGAGCGTTTTCGGTGCTCAACACGCATGGACTCATCCTCAAGCGCGGTCACGAGCTGCCGCAAGTTCTCAAGGTCTTTGACAAGGCGTTGAAGCTGATCGACTAGCCGCCATAGAGCGAGCCGGGATAGCTCTGCGGGTCGGGCTCGGATGCTGTGCCCTCTCCGAGCTCAAGCTGCATCAAGACAGTATCGAGCCAACGGCCGTGCTTGAAGCCGGTGCCTTTCAGCGTTCCAGTTGTCTCGAAGCCGAGGCTCTTGTGTAAAGCTACGGATGCATCACTTGCCCCGCCAATGACCGCCACCATCTGGCGAAAGCCGAGCTGCGTGCAGCGCTGGAGAAGGTCTGCCAACAGCGCGCGCCCGATGCCGTGTCCGCGTGCCGCAGGTGCCAGATAGATGGAGTCTTCAACCAACCACCGATAGGCCGGCCTTGTGCGAAATGGCGAGGCGTAGGCATAGCCAAGAAGAACCCCGTCGGGATCCTCGGCTGCGATATAGGGGAAGCCCTTGGAGGTGATTGCCAAAAATCGCTCCTGCATCTCGGCTTCTTCGGGCGGATCGAGCTCATAGCTCGCGGTGCCGTGAAGCACGCTGTCGGCATAGATGGCGGTGATGGCGGGCAGGTCGGAAAGACCGGCGTTGCGGAGGGAGAACAG